>DAHVVD010000033.1 GCA_027328265.1 Microcaldota archaeon | reverse complement strand
AAGACGTTCCTTGCGCTTAGCTCCTCGAAGAGTTCCTGCGTGGTCTTGTTCCCGCCTGATAGCGCCTTTATGGTGCTCTTGAACGGCTCTATCTTGATTAGGCTCTCCCTTATTATGCTCCTTGGTGCTCCTGAAGCGAGCTTTACGCCTTTGTCAGTTATCCTGACCGAGGATTTGGTTATCTTCACGAAACCGAGTATCTTTGATGCTTCAAGTAGTGGTAACAGGTCGTCCACGTCCTCCTCGGTCTCCTCTGCCAGCTTAGACATAGAGACCTGGCCTCCATTCTGCCTGATTATGCTCACTATCCCCCTAACATGACTCATCCCCACGTCAGGCGGAAATAAATCTGCCATATGCCCATCTATTGTATACCAATTCTTATAAGCCTATTCCCTTGCTCAGGAGGCTTTTAAATCTTGGCATTTCCGACGTCAGTATTCGCGCCACTTGTTCTTCTTTATGGCCACCACAAAGAGCGCTATGGAGAGGCCTATTATGACAATCCAGTCCAGCGCCAGAGCCATTGTTGAGAGCGGCAGGTAGCCTAGCATGTTCTGTATTATCTCAGCCGCGTAGGTAGTCGGCGAGAGGTAGAAGGCATACCTGTAAGGCAGCGGAATGTAGGTGATTGGGTAATAAACTGGTGCTATGGTGGTCATGAGAAGGGAGAGTATACCAGTGAAGGACCAGCTCTGCATCACATCGCTAGTGAAGGTGGAGAGGAAGAAGCCCAGCACCACTGAGAAGAGGTAGAGGAGAAGGAGGACCATGAAGACCTCTACGAAGGCCAGTATGCTCGCGTGTATGTATATTACTGCGAGCACGAGTATGACGACAAGCGAGGGAATTATGAAGATGACGTTAGAGAGCGCCATGCCTACCATGTAGGTCATGGCAGACGTAGGGGAGCTGACTATCATGTCCTGGTACTTGAAGTCGTTCTTGAGGTGCGCGAGGTCAGCCTGCAGCATTATTCCCGTACCTACGAAAAGGGTTATCAGGGCTCCAGCAATCGCCTCGCCTATGAGGGCACCCTTGCTTATGAATGTGACAAGTATGATTATCGAGATCGGCGAAAGGAGGTTGTTCACTATCCACGTGGGGTACCCCTGCATGGCGTAGATCGCATTGACCAGTATTGACGCTATGAGCTGATTAGAACCACGTCCCATAATCCTTCGCCTCCTCTTCGGCGTTTATCGGTTTCTTCACTACATAATAGAATATGTCCTCGAGCGACATCGGGTTTATCGAGAACCTTACCTTCTCCTTGATGAACCTGCTCGAGAGCCTGTCGGCCTCCTTCTCGGTAGTCATTATCTGAGCGAACCCGTCCTCCCCAGTCACCTCCTCTCCCTCGTTGATCTTGACCTTCTTGCCCTTCTCAAGTATCTTTATGCTGTACTGGTACTTGACAAGCTTTCTTATCTCCCCAAGCGTGCCGATGCCCTTGAGCTTCCCCTCATCTATTATGCATATAGTGTCTGCGAGCTTCTCAGCCTCCTCGAGATAGTGAGTGGTGAGGAAGACGAAGTGGGTTTTCTTCAGCCTCTTCAGCATATCCCAGAGCTCAGACCTCGAGATTGGATCAAGCCCAGTAGTCGGCTCGTCGACGAATATAATAGGCGCATCAGACGCCAGTATGCTAGCGACTAGCACCTTCCTCTTCTGGCCTCCTGAGAGCTTGCTGTTGAGCGTCTTTTCAAGCTTCGTCATGCCTATGCCTGCGAGAGCCTCATGCGCCTTCTCCCTTGCCTCTGAATAATCCATGCCCCTGTACATCAGGTAGCTCAATATGGTCTGCAGCGGCGTCATCCAATTCACTGCCCTCGACTCCTGCGGAAGCACAGCTATCATCTCACGCATCTTCACCGCGTCTTTTACTACATCTATTCCATTCATGGTCGCGGTGCCTGAGCTCGGCATCAACTCTGTGGCCAGTATCCTCATAAGAGTGGTCTTGCCTGCTCCGTTCCTTCCTATGACAGCAAGTATGCCCTTCGCAGGCACAGAGAAACTGAGCCTATCGAGTGCCTTCTTTCCCTTCTCGTAACTTTTTGTTATATTCTTGCAGACGAGCGTCTCCACTCTCCCAACCTAGATGTTACTTTATGTACTAAATGTACTAAAATATAAAAAGGCAACAAAACTGTCATGCATGCAATCGTATTTATCTTTGTGCGGTGATGTCTAAGAGGTACAGATGGCCTCAGACTCGCTGCGCATAGGGAAGATCTGGGGAATAGACATCAACCTCCACTGGACATTCCTAATGCTGATGCTCCTCTTCCTCGTACTCAGCGAGAAAATTTTCATCATCTTCCTTCTCCTCTTCATCTGCGTGCTGATACACGAACTTGCGCACTCCTTCACCTCTATCAAGAACGGCATCAAGGTCAGGGAGATAGTGTTGACTCCGATAGGCGGCGCATCGATGATAGACCAGGCAGACATAAATCCCAGGGTCGAATTCAACATAGCCGTTGTCGGGCCGCTCATGAGCTTCCTGTTGGGAGGAATCTTCGGGATATTCGTAATCTTCTCTCGGCAAGGCACGCTCACATTCATGCTTCAGATCCTTTTCGAGTTGAACATCGCTCTAGGAGTGCTGAACATACTGCCCGCGTTCCCGCTTGACGGGGGAAGGGTCTTCAGGAGCTACCTCAGGAGGAAGTACGACTACTTCAAAGCCACCATAATAACCGTGAAGCTGAGCAAGTACATGGCAGGATTATTCGTCCTTCTTCCAGCGATCTACCTCTATTTCGTAAATGCCTCGTTTGAATACAAGCTCTTCGAGTTCTTTATCTACGTGATAGTCGCATTCTTCCTTTACGGAGGCGCACAGGCGGAGCTCCAGAACGTAATGCTCAAGAGGGCGACAAAGGGCATGACAATATCCCGGGTGGTAAGCAAGGGTTTCATAACTGTGCAGCCTAGCATAGGCATAGGCAGGCTCTACGGGCTCGTAGAAAAGAAAGGAATCTCTATAGTCCTGACCAAGAAGGACGGCAAGTACATGCTTATCGACCTCTTCAGGAAGCGAGCGCCTGGGAACCTCACCGCAGGCGACCTCTCTCTTGACGTGCCTGTGCTCAAACCGAACGCAGGCATGGTGGAAGCAATGCAATCTATCGAAATAAGCGGCAGGGGAATCGCGATCGTAGTGAAGGGGAGCAGGCCACTTGGCATAGTAACGAGCCAGCATCTCTCGGCATTCATCTCTCTGCACATGATGAGCCTGGCTGCACACGGCAGTAGGCGTGAGACAAAAGCTATTTAATAATTAAACCCAATCGTAATATCGACCAGTTGATGCCTTGCTATACCTAAAGTCACTCACGCTTCACAGGTTCAAGTCTTTCAAGCACGCCGAGCTCCTCTTCAGCAAGGGCTTCACCTGCGTGGTGGGGCCAAACGGAAGCGGGAAGAGCAACATCTGCGACGCGCTCCTCTTCGGCCTCGGCGAGAACTCCCTCAAGAGGATGAGGGCCCACAGGCTCGATTACTTAATCACGCTCCCTACCTCGAAATCCAGCGACCTGAGGAAGGCGTACGTCAGGATAAACCTCGGCGGAGACGAGGAGATGGAGGTCTTGCGCGGCGTAAGGTCAGACGGAAAGTCAATGTACAAGATCAACGGGAAGAGGATGACAAGGCAGGAAGCCCTTGACATACTCGGCAGGCACGGAGTCCACGCCGACGAGACAAACACTATAACTCAGGGAGAGATAAACAGGCTCATAGAGCTGAACCCCAAAGGCAGGAGGGAACTCATAGACATCGCTTCCGGAATAGAAGAATTCGAGAGGAAGAAGGAAGAGTCACTCAAGGAACTTGAGAAGGTGAGCCAGGCGATCTCAGGGGCGCAGATAGTGCTCGACGAGAGGATGGGCTTCCTCAAGGAGCTCGAGGCAGAGAAGCAGGCGGCAGAGAAGTACCTCGAGATGACCTCGAGGCTCAAAGCGCTCAACTACAGCATACTGCTCTCGAGGAAGAAGGAGGCAGAGGCGATGCTCACCGAGTACACCAAGGCATCCGATTCGGTAAGCTCGAAGAAGGCAGAGGCCGAAGCCACCCTCGGACTGATAAAGGAGAGGATAGAGAAGTTCAACTCGGAGAGGCAGCGGCTCACCAAGGACCTGGGAGAGAGTGCGAAGGCGATGGGAGGCATAAACGCGCAGCTCGAAGCAATAAGAATGGAGCTTGCGAAGATCGACCTCTCGAATTCGAACTCCGCGGCAATGGTTGCAGAGGCTGAGAAATCGATAAAGGCCCTCTGCGGCGAGGCAGAGTCCTCAAAGCAGAAGATAGATGCAAACTCAGCAGAGATGCAAATGCTCATGGTAAAGATATCAGAATTCACTCAGAAACTTGGCAAGAGCGGGCTGGGCAAAAAAGAGACGCCGCTGCAGACAAGCAATTTAGATGGCTTGAATGCAGCAGTCAAAGATGCAGAAAGCGCTTTGGAAAAACTGAACGAGGAGTCTCTGAAGCTCAAGACAGAAATATCTTCACTTTCCGCAGGAAAAGAGAGCCTCTTGGAAAGAGTCTCCTCGGCTGAGAACTCATCAAAGTCGATACTCTCCAAAAAGACCGAGGCCGGAAAGCATTCCAAGGAGCTTGAGTCTAGGCAGGCGTCGATAAGCGTGGCTGCAAAGACCCTCGAAATCGAGATAAGTTCCATAGCAAAGGAGATTTCAGGCATTGAGGAGAAGTCAATCAGCCTGAGGGAGCAAAAGGCGTCATCTCAATCCAGGTCAGGAGCCATATATGACAAGATAAGGGAGAAGTTCGGAAAGGAGAAGGGATTCTATGGAAAGGCATCTGAGCTTTGCACCTACGAAACCAAGTATTCAAACGCCGTGGATGCCGCAGCAGGGGCAAGGTTCGACTACATAGTCGTAGACACGATGGCTACTGCAAACTCCATGATAAAGTACCTGAAGGAGAACAGCCTAGGCAGGGCCACATTCATACCGATGAGGGAGCTTATGCTGCAGGAAGAGTCTGCCTCAAAAGGCAAGCAGGTCATAAGCGTCATAGAGTCCGATGAGAAATTCAGAAAGGTCTTCAACTTCATTTTCTGGAACACCTGTCTTGTAGGGGATTCTGGCGAGGCCAAGTCACTGGGGCTTGGCAGGCAGAGGTACGTGACTCTAGGCGGCGAAGTCATAGAACAGTCTGGAATCATTTCCGGCGGATCACAGCAGCGTCGCGTTTCCACCGCAGGAATTGAGAAGGAGCTCAAGGAAATCAATGAGAGGCTCTCGTCGATGAGGAGCCAGCTCGCGGAGAAGAATGAGAGGCTCTCCAGCAACAGGAAAGAGGCGGCATACGCAGAAATGGAACTGAAATCACACTCAAAAGGTGCGGTAGATCTAGAAGCAGAGCTCAAAAGGCTAGAAGCAGAGAAGGCGTCTTTCTCATCGACTCTCAAGAAGGCCTCTGAGGCAGAAGCACGCCTGCATTATGAAATCGAGGAGATAGAATCGGAGAAGCAAAAGGAATCAGCAAAACTCGATTCTCTCAGGAAAGAATTTTCATCTACATACAACAAGACAATAGAGCTATCCAAGAACATAGCGAAGTACGGCCTGAGCAAGGAGGAGGTGGAAAAACTAGAGGCGATGAGGAAGGAATCCGAGAGCCTAAAGATCAAGAATGCAGAACTCCAGAAGGAAAATGAGATGCTTGAAGAGAAGATCACAGGCATTGAGAAAGAACTCTCGACAAAGAGAAAGTCAATGTCAGATTCGCAGAAATCTATAAAGGAGAACCAGAAGAAGGGCACCGAACTGGAGAAGTCGAAGAAGGAGATAGAGACAAAGATAAACACTGACAACGAGCAGAGCAAGAAGATTTACGCTAAGATAAGCGCACTTGACACTGAGGTGGCCAAGGCCACAAACGAACAGAGTAGGGCGAGCGCCGAGCAGGCAGGCATAGAGCGCCAGTCCACTGAGGTAAGCCTCAAGAAGAGCCAGGTGGAGATAAGGGTAAATGACCTCAAGGCTGAGCTCGCAATCTACAAAGATGAGATAACCCAGATAAACAAGGACGTATCCGAGATGGAAAAAGAGGTAATAGTGCTCAACGCAAAGGTCTCTGAGCTGGGCAATGTGAATCTAAAAGCGCCAGAAGCCTTCAACGAGAAGAAGAAGAGTGCTGACGAGGCACACTCCAAGGCCGAGACACTTGACAATGAGAGACAGGCTGTCCTCAAGATGATAGAGGAGATAGACTCGAAGAAGCTCCAGACCTTCATGGCAACTCTCAACGACGTGGCCAAGAACTTTTCCCGGCTGTACAACTACATCTTCCCTGGAAGCGCCTCGATAAGGCTGGAGAACCCCAAGGATCCATTCAACAGCGGCCTCGATATAGCAATAACCACGGAGAAATCAACGAAGATAATCACATCCATGTCAGGAGGCGAGAAGTCCCTCCTTTCGCTCATACTCATCTTCTCGATACACATGTGCAAGCCTTCACCGCTCTACATCTTCGATGAGGTAGATGCTGCGCTAGACAAGGAGAACTCCAGGAAGCTATCGCAGCTCATAAAGGAGATGAGCAAAGACGCCCAGTTCATAGTGGTGAGCCACAACGACTCGCTCATAGTCAACGCTGACACTGCGGTAGGCGTGGCAAAGTCCAATGACGAGTCCCACGCAGTCGGGATAGAAGTGTCTAGCATGACAAACAAGAAGTAGCTGGTTTTTTGGCTGCAAGGCAACGTGAAAGCAAGGAGGAAGATGACGAGTCGAAGAAGGCAAGCAACCTCCTGATCTACTCGCTCTACGCAGCAATAATCCTACTTATAATAGCTTACATCCTCACAGACCTGGCGCTGATAGGACTGCTCGCCTTCGTCCTTATAATAGCTGCGATAGTGTTGGAGCTAAGGGCGAGCCTGAGGTACGAGGGCGGCAGGAAGACCCTCGTGGACATAGCTATCGCAATAGTGGCCGCGGTACTCCTATTCTGGGTCATACCTGCGCTTGTGCTGCAGACAGGTTCGCCCATAAACGTCGTAGAGAGCTGCAGTATGCTTCCAACACTTCACAGAGGCGACCTTGTCTTGCTTCACGGCATCTCAAATATGTCATTATTCCTCACAAGCCACAAGGTACCTGTGGTAAACGTTACAGAGCAGCAGTTCAGCGGCATGGTCTCGAACATGCAGAACGAGTTCGTCGAGCCCTTTGCATACTACCCCTCAAATCCCAACCAGATATCCTCAATCATAGCAGCCAATGCTTCCGGGTATGGCGTAGGCTTCTACAATCTTGAGTGCATAGCGAGGGAGGGGACGACATCATCTCCGAAGTACAGCCAGTGCCAGCTAAGCTCACAGGCAAGCAACCTCATAACTTACAACTATGCCACTGCAAAGCTCGAGACGAAGTCGGGGAACGAGAGCATACTCTACGTTCCAAGCATAATGGTAGGCAGCACAAGTGTCGTGGAGAACTACACCAACCCGATAATCGTATACAGGACCACGAGCAGGGACTACTTCAGCGGCGACATAATACACAGGCTTGTCGCTGCAATAAATGTAGATGGCAAGTATTACCTCCTTACAAAAGGCGACAACAACCCAATACTCGACATAGAGTCGCTGAACTACCCGGCAAACCAGAGCGACGTGCTTGGCTATGTGGTGTCGGACATACCTTATCTGGGCTTCCCCTCCCTCATAATAAAGGGCCAGATAAGCCCGGTTGCTGGATGCAGCCAAACCATAGTTAGGAGCTGAAACTTATCTATCGTGGCGTAAAACCCACGTCGTTTACGGGTGGGAGGATGTCACGTCTTTTCTGCAACCTGATTAGCAACCTGAACTTCATGTTCGACAACAAAAGTTGGCGCATCATGAGTATTAGTTCCATGGCGTACCTCTTTCAGGGTGAGGCTCTCGATTCTATTATCATAAATTAATCTCAGGGTGAATGGCCTCTCGTCTCTTGGCTTGCGACTTTCTAATCTATCTATGAAAGGTTCCCTCAATGGTCTTTTCACCTGCCTGAGTACGCGTGCCAACTCCTCTATTGAATGCGCTTCATATGGCAGCTTGCTTCCCATTCCTATCCTGCCGTTGTTCCTGCTCATGCTATCAGTGAAAAATAATTAGCATACTCATTGCACAAAAGTCGTATAAATGCCTTTCTGCAGGGCACGGCTACTTCAGTTTCGCCTTCAGGGACTCTATCGCGGATACGTCAAGGGGGTCGATTCCCCTGAGTTTCGCAAGATGGTAGGTAAGATAGTCGCCTATGTGCATGAGCGACATCACCTGCGCCAGGTTGGAGGTGCCCTGAGGCTCTATTATCTGCCTGAACCTCATGCCGGTCACTTCCTGGGTAGCGTTTATCCTCCTCATTATCCTCTCGCTCTTGTTCGAGAGAAGGCAGATCGGGTAGAGCTCGTCAAGCCTGTAGCTCGCCTTGAGCGCCATCGTGTTGTTGTGGTTCAGCTCGGGGAAGTTTGACCAGAGTGCCATGAGCTTGGCGTTCTCGTTGAACTGGGTGCTCCACCTGTATGCTATAGAAGAGTAAGGGGATGTGCCATAGATCAAAGGTATGTACTTCTCTTTGAAGATCTCCTCGGCCATCTTCTCCCCGAAGGAATTGTCATTGTCCATCCTTTCCAGTATGCCATAAGTCTCTTCGACCGAGCCGTCTTTGCAGACCTCGAACGAGTTGAGGAGCGGCATGAGCATGTAACCGAGCGCTGATCTTGGCTGAAGGCCTGAAGGTATCTTAACCACCTTCTCAGCCTCCTGCGCGAGAGCGCCTCCTGACGTTATCCCGACTATAGAAGCGCCTCTCTTCTTGGCCTCGCCGCACGCCGCGAGCGTCTCTTCCGTATTTCCCGAATAGCTTATAGCGACAACCAGCGTGCCCTTTCCAACGAAATCAGGCAGCTCGTAGCTATTGGCCAAAACGACAGGCAGCTTTGAGTAGAGTTCCTTGAATATGCTGCCTACAATTCCCGAGCCCCCCATTCCTGCTATGACCACGTCCCTCAGGTCCTGTGGCAGTGCAAATCTCTCCCTGAACTTTACCTGCTCCTTTAGCGTCAAGAGTTCGCCCAGGAACTTTTTGTCATTTATTTCAGCTTGCGACTCCACATGACCGCCACTATGCTGATAAAAACGCAAACCTCTCGTAGACCTTCCTGTAGGTTTCAAGCGTGCCTATGTCATACCATTCCCCATCATTAACGACTCCGTGCACCTCAGTATCCTTAATCAGCCACTGAAGGAAGTATCCTGGTGCGTCAGAGTTGTTTTTCTCTTCTAAGTATTCGCCGAATTTCTGGAGCATCTTCTTGGGGTAGACGTATATGGCAGTGCTTATTATGCTGGACTTAGGCTCCTGCGGCTTCTCTTCGAATCTCTTTATTCTTTTGCCCTCAAGTTCGACGACTCCGAACTTCCTGGCCTCCTCTTTCGAGCCCACGTCATGAACGCAGATAGTAGGACTCTTGTCTGAGTGCTCGAACTGGCTTATGGCCCTAGAGACGCTTGTGGTGTAGAAATTGTCCCCTGCTATTATTATCAGGTCGTCGTCTATCCCTGCTTTCTCTATGGCGTAGTGTATGCCCTTTATGGCGCCGAACTTGTGGCCGTTGTGTACTGTAGGCTCCACGACCATCACTATCTCCTTGCCATACGACCTACTTTTGGCTTTGACCCAGTACTCGAACTGGTCTCTGAACTTGCTGTTCACAGAGATAATCACTCTTTTGGCGTCAGTCTTGGAGAGGTCATCTAGTATGTAGTCTATTATGGGCTTGCCCCCTATCGGGAGTAGCGGCTTGGGTATGAATAGGGTCATCGGCTCCAGCCTTGTGGCGAACCCGCCGCATAGTATCAGCGCTTCCATACAATTGCATCATACAATATCATATCATGGTATATAAAGTTATCATTTTGTCCTGTCCAGATGCCAGTTTTCAGCTCTAAAGATCTTAGCCCCTCATGGACCTTACAGAAGTGATAATCTCGCAAATAGCTCGACAAAAGCCCCATCTGTGAACATTTTCCATACAAAAACGGAGGGTATTTATATAAGTATGATAAAGTATGATAACATATGCATCTGTATTAAAAAGGATGGATTAATGGCTGATAGTGTAATGGTTTTACCATGGTCACCTCGCATGCCCACGCGTCTGCAAGAAAGGCTGCCATAGCCAAGCTGGCCAGGGGCAAAGACCTGGGAGCGAATGGGGGATCTGAACCTATCCTACTCAGAAGATCAAATTCTGATCAAAAATCCTCAGTGTATTCAGATTGCAGAATGAATATTTTCATAGTCAGGAATGGCGGAGGAATTATGGAAAAGACGAATGGCTATGCCCTTTTGCTCTCAAAGGACAAGTTTGATGTAGAATTAACAAGTGTGGGAAATAAACAATCAAAAATGCAAAAAGTAAACGGCGTCATAGTACCGCCATCGACAATATACTGCGTGCGTGGCAATAATGGCCCCCTATATGTCATTGAGCCTGACACTCAAATGACCTCATCAGAGCATCTGGATTCTCCTGTCCACTTCCATATGGAGGATGTGCAGCGACACCTTGTCCGGTCAAGGCCTGTGAAATTCATGGTGCCTGCTAATCCTTACGGGCTAGATACTAAAAGAGAGGGCAGACTGCTTTCAAACGGCAGCCCTGAAATCGTAATAGGGCCTGAAAACATCGAGTTTTCCGCTGGTGGGCCGGTATCAAGGCAGGATTTCCATTCGCATGAACACCTTACAGAAGTCTACATCCCTTTTGGAAACCTAGAGATTATTTACCACACAAAAGAAGGCAAACTATCAACTATAGCGGCAAGTGCTGGAGATGTGGTCATACTCAAATCAGGAAAGGCTCCGCATTATGCGATAATGCGCGAAGGCCCTACCTTTGTAGCGATGTCAAGCCATCTCCCTATAGCTGATGATAAGAAAGTGGTAGTACACCACGATGACATAGAGAAAACTGCAGCAGGAGTCTTAAGAAGTTAGCTTGAAATCTCTAATTTTATGCCACATTTCGGCTGGCCCTTCTGTTGAATATAAACTTATTGCTCCAGCCTTAAACATATAGGAAAGAATTTCATTATCTGCCTGTTTTACAGAATCTATAATCTCCCGTCTTATCTTTTCATTGAAGATACCATAAATCAAACTGATATGTGGCATATATTCAGGATCTGAAGACCTTCCGAATATTTCCCTGGCTTTGGCATTTGCATCCACCAGCTCCTTTGTTTTTTCAGCTTTGATGAAGACACATTTGAAATATTTTTCTGATTGTCCGAGAGCATTAAGACTTATGTCAAACGGAGTGAGAGAAGAAGCGAGTTTATCGCATTTAACTATGACCTCATCCTCAGAACCCACCAAATCTCCAATCAAAGTCAAATGCGGTTCGAAGCGAGGGGCCTGATATTTTAAGCTATTATCCGAATACCTCCTCACTAATTCATTCATTACCTTATCAAAGCCTTTGTAAACTGTTTTTGTAGGGACTATGTATATGCTGTATCCTGTAGCCTCTGTTTCAGCCATTTCACCTTCCATCATTCTAACCCAAGTCTAACAAAATTATCCTTATCATTGAAAATTGCTGAGGGTGTTCTCGACGCTTAACGCATCTTCTGAAAAAGTTTGTCTTTCAATTTTTAAGAAGTATTCCATAAATTTTAATGGTGATTAAGTATACTCCATAGGATCTACCCTCTTTACCAAGTCTACCCTATCAAGATCCCTGTCTGCCGACGCAATTTCCCTCACCGAATTTAGTTCCATAGTTGCAATATGAATGTAATCTATGGCATTGACCATATAAGAGTACTCTGCCGCCTTCTCTATTATCAGAAAATTAAGGTCAAACCACGTTATTGGCATTGATTCTACTGCCGTTATTATCTCCTTTAGATCAAGTTCCTTCTTGTCAGAATCTTTGAGGACCCTATTTATCTTGTTTAATACATTGAGCAGCTCTACAAGAACAAGCATCGAGGCGCATCCCTTTATCTTGCCTTTCTCCGCATCCTCAAGGATCCGTTTGGCCTTCTTGCCGTATTCTGGGTGGTTTTCAATGGCGTATACAAATATGTTTGTATCGAGATACATCATGCCATCTCGCCCCTGGCCTGTTCGACAAGTCTGACAGCATCAAGGTCAAGCTTTATCTTGGACGTTATCAGTTCCACCGGTTTTTTTACTTTATTATGGGTGTCCACGAACACAAGCCCCTTTACCAGATGCCATACGACCTTCTCGCTGGCCTTGACCTTCAGTGCCTTCCTTATCCTCTTAGGTATTGTTGTCTGGTACTTGGTAGTGACTGTGGTTTCTTCAAGCTCCATAATAAGTATTACGCGTAATACTTATTTAAATATTTGCTTCTGGCAATTCGAAAAAAGTCATTAGCACCGTAAATGTTGATTGCGGAGGGTGTGATTTGAACACACGAATCCACAAAGGAAACAGGCCCTGAACCTGTCGCATTTGACCGAGCTCTGCCACCTCCGCATCTCCATATCTTTCTCTGCAAAGTAATATATTTGTTCTAGACGTCAGGATAGCGGAGGTAGGATGCTAATAGGGATAGTAGGCGCGCCGAACAAGGGGAAGAGCACCCTCTTCTCCGCGATGACCATGTCAGAAGCCGAGATAGCCGACTATCCATTCACCACCATAAAACCAAACCTGGGAGTGGCATATGTGACAAAAGCCTGCCCAGAAAAGGAACTGGGGGTCAAGTGCACCCCCAGGAACTCGCTCTGCAGGAATGGAATCAGGTACGTGCCTGTGAACATCACTGACGTTGCAGGCCTGGTTCCTGACGCACACCTGGGCAAGGGCATGGGAACTCAGTTCCTCAACGACCTCATTGAGTCAGACGTATTGATACAGGTGGTTGACGCAAGCTGCTGCACGGATCTCCATGGCAAGCCTGGAAAGGACTGCAATCAGGCCGAGGACGTGGAGATGGTCGCAAGGGAGATGGCCAACTGGCTGGCAGGCATAATCGAGAAGCACATGGACCAGATCTCCAAGTCAAAGAAGAGCATAGAGGCGCTTGCACAGGTGCTCTCAGGCTTCAAGCCCAGCGAAGATGAGCTCATATCCGCGGCGGAGGACAACGGCCTTACTACCACGAGCATCTTCTGGAACCACGAGTCAGCGTTCAAGTTCTCTGAATCGTTCCTTGCGAGCAACAAACCTACAATAATAGCAGCAAACAAGATCGACAAAGCAGAGGACTCGTCCTTGGGAAAACTGAAGACAGAGCTTGACGGCTATACTGTAATAGGGTGTTCT
>DAHVVD010000025.1 GCA_027328265.1 Microcaldota archaeon | reverse complement strand
TCCTCACTCATTACTGCCATTACGAATGCAGAGTCAGAAGTCGCTGCCTATGCCTTTACCACGCTAGAAGTGATACCTGGCACCATGTCGTATAACGGCGCAAGAATACAGATACTTGACGTCCCGGGCCTCGTAGAGGGTGCAGCCGAGGGGAAAGGCGGCGGGGCGAAGGTCGCAAGCGTGATACGCGTGGCCGATCTGCTTCTAATAATGCTCGATGTTAACAAGCCAGAAGGCGTGTATACCCTACTAGACGAACTCTACCAACTTGACATACGAATAAACAAGGAAAGACCAAGAATCCTGATAGAGTTGAAGAGTAGCGGCGGCATAGAACTGGAAAAACTGAACCACAAAGCCCCTGGGAGGAAAGAGGTAATCGAGATCCTCAACCAATACAGCATATACAGCGCACGGGTAATCTTCCACCAAGATACGGCCCCGGATGACCTGGCAGAGCTTCTAGACGAGAGAGTGGTATACGTAAGAGGCCTCATATTACTGAACAAAATAGACGAAGTAGACAAGCTCTTTGCAGACACAATAAAAAAAGAACTGGAATCCACCATTGGGATAAAGGTCATACCAATAAGCGCCGCAGAGAAGACAAACATGGAGGAGCTGAAGAAAGCAATATTCGATGAATTGATGCTCATCAGGATTTATCTGAAACCAAAGGACGGCAAGGCAGATTTCGAGAAACCCATGATCCTGAAGCGCGGCGCCACTGTAATGGAGGCAGCCAAGGCGCTCCACTCAAAGCTGGCGAAGAGCCTTAGGTATGCATATATAAGCGGCAAGAGCGCAAGATTTACGAACCAGCGCCTCGGCAAGGAACATATTCTGGAGGACGGAGACATCATCACGCTGGTGTATGAAAAGAGCTGAACAAGTAAATCATCCACTGCCTAAAGGCAGTGGCTTTCCATAAGAAGGATTGACAAGATGCACAGCAACGTTGGGCAAACCAACTTCATCGGACAGAACTTTGTGGGCATTTACGAGACCACTCCTATTGGAAATCTGGAAGGAAGTAGGATTGTTGAGGTCATACTCAGTCCGCTCCAAGAGGCATTTCAATGCAATATTCTTACTTGCATTCCTATCGGAGTTCACGACAACTCCACATTCCTTACATCTGAACAGGGCATAATTTCTACTATCGTGTCCCTTACCAACAGCACCGCAGTGATTGCAGAACTTAGATGTATGCCAACTGTCCACAATGTTAAGCGTAATTCTCTTGTCAAAGCAACGGGATGTGAGAATCTCCCTGAACTTGCCGAAAGGCATCCTCATAACTATCTTGTTGAACTTCTTTCCCTTCGGTCTGAATATTTTGAGGTTTTCAATGGAAATGTCTGCATCATACTTCAAAGCAAGGTCGGTAATCTCCTTGACCAACTGACCAATGTTTGTCTCAACAAAATTGAACTCTCTGGTTTTCAATCTCCTCAAAGCACTCAGGTTATTGGAGGATTGCATCAAGGAACGCCGTCTCATTATCTTCTTTCTCTTAATCCAGATATTCAATCCAAAGTAATCCTGATAGAGAACCTTATTCTGAGGAGAGAGAATAGTAATCGCAATTCGTTTGGCATTAAAGTCAATCCCAAGAACATTCTTCTTTCTTGGCAGTTCAACTTCCTCTTTGGAAAGATACGCAACAATTTCAAGGGAGGGAGTAAGCCCATAAGTCTTGCAAGTCCATCCAGTCCTGAGAAGGTCGGAATATCTCTGGAAATTCCTGTTCTTGAGAATAGGGATTGGAATTCTATGTTTAGGATAAATTGCAAGTTCCACAAAAAACATAGATTTAGTTTCAAAGGACTTGGATACATCCTTAGTAACATTGAACTTGAGAGTAGTCCTTCTAACCTTGCCTTTACTCCTCCAGACATTTCTTTCAAGGTCACAAACAATATTGGAATGAAAGTTTGTGCGTTTCTTGGAAGCCTTGTAGACCTTTCTGTGGAAATCCATGAATCTGGAACAGAAATCTCTCTCGTCAAAAAGTATATTGAATTCGGAAACAGCAGTCTCAAGTGCCTCAGACAATTCGCTGTTCTTTCTATTAGTGGCAAGCGTTTGCAACAAGATACTTCTTTGCATGACCTCAACAAGTATATATACATCAAGAAAATTAATAAGCTTATGTTTCTCGGTTCTCCGCCATAGGATAAATCCAGTGGTTCCCGAACCGAGGTGAGCTAATGGCATACTTAGACCTCGTAAACATGAAGGCTCCTGAGCCAAAACTCCAGCACCTACTCGGTTTCAAGAAGATCTTCAGCACAGGAGATATTCCGATAATCTCAACCTCAAACGCACAAGCAGAGAGATGCATAGTGAAAAGTGCAGAACAGGGAATTCTCAGGAGTGCAGCAAGGAAAAACAACGTAATCGGCATAATGATAACCGACAATGAATTGCTAAGGATAGTGATAGAGGATTCAAAGGATAGCGGCAAGACAATCTTCCTCTCCGCCCACGACTTTACGTGCGTCGACACAAACAGAAGGCTAAGGATTCTTCACAGGGCAAAGACAACGCTGAGGTTTGCAATGCGTTCAAGAGCGAAGACAAGCCTCGTAAGCATGGCTGATGACGACTCATGCCTCCTCTCCTCCATGCAGATGCTTGAGCTTGCAAGATTCCTCTCAGGCTCAGAGGAATACGCAAAGACAATGCTGACAGGATGGTACCAATGATACTCAAAAGAAAACTAAGATATGTCCTTGTATTCTGCTCAGACAATATAGATTCGGAGAGAGGCGGGAGAGAGATACTTGACGGAATCATGGTCGTGATGGGGCATCTGACTTACAACAGAGCAAACCCAAAGATAGCTGCGCAGTACAGCGAACGCGCATTCACAATCCAGGTCAATAGAGGCTTCGAGAAGGAGCTTATACTGGCTCTCTCATTCGTTAAAAACATGGGCGGAAAGAAGACAGGGTTCTATACTGTGAAGACTTCAGGAGCAATAGGCAAGCTCAAGAAGTACGCCGAAAGTCTCGGCTAAAATATCTCTCCTACAACAGCAGTAATCCCTCCCTTCATACTTACCGATTCTACACCAGCCTTGTCCTTTATGGCATTAGCAACATACCTTGAGGTATTTCCGTGGTAGCAGACAAAGACGTGGTCCTTGAATCTCACAACCTCTTCCTTGTCAGCATAGACTATGCTATTTGGATCTATGCCAACAATCTGAGCTTCGTTGAGGCCAAGAAGCTGCCGTATATACTCTATAGGTTCCTTCCCAAGCCAGACAAGCTTAGTCCTGTGCCTGTTTGCAAAATCCAGAGATTCCTGAAAGTCAAGCTCCTTAACTGCCATTCCTACATCTCTACAAAAAGAGTGTCGCCTTCAACAACAACCTTGTATGCGGGTTCGTCCTTGAGTGGCTCGCTGAACCATGTACACTTCCCAGTAGTTACATCCCATACAGATCCATGCCATGGGCAGGTAACCTCTTTTTCATAGAATGGGCCTTCATCCAAAGGCCCGCCGTGATGGTTGCATATGGCCCTCATGGCGTAAAACTTGCCGTCAACGTTGGCTACAAGTATCTTGTTTTCTCCCTTCCCGGCGCCTTTCATCTGGCCCACAGGAAGATCAGAAACCTTACAAACCTCGATTCTTGCCATCAACCTACGCCTTCTTCCTTTCACTGCCTCTCAGAAGTGGCTTTAGAGCAAGCCAGAGGCCGATTCCTATGGCCAGAGCGCCAGCCCCGGCTCTCAGCAAAGGCGCAATCACAGGCAATGCAGCCTTGCTTGCTTTCCCTGACCGCATTATCGCAGTTCCAGCAGTCATTCTATCGATATAATTCCTCATTTCGAGTATTTAAACCTTGCCGTGGCGCTTCTAGACAAAGGTTATTATACTTATTCTAGCCTAATTTATTTTGCTATTTAGTAGTACGGTGTAGAAATGAACATAAGCGATTTGAAAGCAGGAGCTGCAAATGTAGACGTCGAAGCCACAGTAACGGAGAAGGACGAGCCACGCGAAGTGGTAACCAAGTACGGGAAGAGGCTCAGCGTCGCAAACGCAGTCCTGAAGGACGATACAGGAAGCATAGCAATCTCCCTATGGGGGAATACCATTGACACTGTCAATGTTGGCGACAAAGTAAAGGTAACGAACGGCTATGTCAGTGAATTCAGGGGTACCCCACAGCTCTCTACGGGGAAATATGGCAAGATAGAGGTGCTTGAGAAGGGCTCAGGCAAGTCCTCACCTAGCAAATCAATGGACGAGGACGAAGAGGAAGAAAGCGAAGAGGATCCTGAGGCAGAAGCCTGATACGACTAAGATTAGAACTTCACGTTTACGTTGTCTCCGATTTTTGGTGCATAAGCCTCAAATCCTTCGATCTCAAGCCAGTCCTTGAACTCTAATGTACCCTCAGCCTCGCCATGAACGCAGATTACTGTTTCCGGAGACGACCTTTTCACGTAATCCTGTAGATCCGACTTGCCTGCATGCGCGGAGAGGTCGTAGAACGCAAATGGAGTCCTCACAAAGAACTTTTCACTGTCGATGATTATCGGTTCGTTATTGAGCAGCTTTCTTCCGTTTGTCTTCTCAGCCTGGTAGCCAGTAAGGAAAATCATCGACCTGTCATTCAATTTTTTGATGTAATTCAGAGCAGGCCCACCGCTGAGCATCCCAGCAGTCGTCACTATGATGCTGCCGCCCTGGAGAGCATCTTCCCTGTCTCTCTCCTTTGCCACGGTTGCGACCCTGCCCATAGCTCTTTTCAGGATGTCTATGTTGCTTATGAAATTGGGGTACTGCATAGCTATCTGAGTCGCCTCCCTTGCCATACCGTCTAGATAGGTGTTGTTTGTAAGTTTGTTGTTCTCCAGTATCGCAAGCACTTCCTGACTCCTTCCTACAGCGAAAACAGGTATCAGCGCAACTCCTCCATCATCCACAATCTCCTTCACGTTGTCGGCGAAAAGCTTCACCAGGTTCTCCCTGTCAGGGTGCTCCTTCACCGCGTACGTAGACTCAGTTATCAGGATGTCGCTCTCTACAACATCCGCTCCATTATGCAGTGTCTGCTTGGATAGCTTGAAGTCTCCTGTGTACACGAGCCTTCTGCCGCCTCTGTTTTCTATCCTTGTTATGGCGCTGCCTACTATGTGGCCCGCATCGTGAAGCGAGATACTGTACTCGCCAAACTCTATGGGTTCATTGTACTTGTGCGGAACGTAGGAATTCATGAACGCACGCAATTCTCTCTTCTTGAATTTCGGATGCAGATGCTTCCTCTTGGTCAACTCTATAGAATCCTCTATCAACAACCTTGCCATTTTTATCGTAGGCTCGGTTCCGAATGCTGCAGGAACGCCATTATGGTAAAGCGCAGGAGAGAAGCCGCTGTGATCCAAATGAGCGTGGCTCAGCACGAAGGCGTCGACATTGTCGGCACGCAGCGGATACTCTGTCTTCTCCTCAATCTTGATGCCGTAATCCATCAATATGTTCTTGCTGCCCTTCATGAGTATGCCTGACCTTCCGACTTCCTGCCCAGCGCCTAAAATTCGAATATCCAAATTCGCACCAATCAAATAGCTAGAAGAATCCTTTTATTTATTCCTGTTTCAGTATATCCGATTCGATGCCAGATGAGATTACCTTCATGGACCTCGCGTCTCTCCTCAAGATAACTCCAAACACGCCACTAGAGAAACTCGGAAGCGCGCTCAATGCGAGCATATTCGACGCCTCCAACATGGCCGGATCCCTGAAACAGAAGGACCTCATAACCTTCACAGCAAACTATCCTGGCCCAAACACCATCACCATAACAGACGCAGGCAAGGCACTCATACAGGAAGCAGACGCCAAGAGCACAACTCCAATAGACCCTCTAGACGACTCAATACTTAACCAACTCTCAGGAGGCAAGAGGCTTCCAATAGAGCTTCAGAACACGCTCAGCATAAGACCAAGAGACCTTGCAATGCGACTCTATAAGCTTAACAAGCAGAACCTCCTCATTTACGAACTCAAGAACGGCGGAGTGGAACTTCTGCTTACTGAGCAGGGATTCCTCAGGTCAAAAAGCACGCAGCCTCCAAAGATAGCCACACAAGCAATGCAATCACCGCAGCAACAAACCCAGCAAAGCACTTCTCCCCAGCAGGCATCTCGACAAACACCACCAATGCAAGCGCCCCAATCCAACGGCAGCAGCAGGAAGGCAGCGTACGGGCTTCTCGTGGTAGCGCTTATCATAATTGTCCTAGTTGTGCTTTACAGCATGCACAAACTCTGACAAGAAAGGTAGCGGTAGCATGTTGCTCGAGTATTTCAAGGCCAAAGGCCTTCTTGAAAAGTACGGCATAGAGAGCGTAGAGAGCAAGTATGTCAAGAACTGGAAGGAAGCCTCAGATTTTGCGAAAGGCAAGCCTATAGCATTGAAGGTCCTTTCAGAGAAGGAACTGCACAAGTCAAAGGCTGGACTTGTAAAACTTGGACTGGAAGGCGACTCCGGAATAAGGAAGGCATATTCTGAACTGGAGACTAAAGCAGCGAAGCTCAAACCTTGCAACATAATTGCGCAGAAAATAGCCGAGAAGGGAATCGAGATAATAATCGGAGGAAGGGAAGACCCGCAGATCGGTAAGCTTGTGCTGATAGGGCTAGGCGGGATATATGTGGAAACATTCAAGGATTTCGCCCTTAGGGTATGTCCCATAACAAGATATGATGCAACGGAGATGCTCGACCAGCTCAAGTCCAAGAACGTCATAACTTACAACGGCAAGTCCACAGAGATCCTAGTCTCGCTCCTGCTAAAAGCATCAAAACTCCTTTCAGGCAATCCTTCCATAAATGAGCTTGACCTCAACCCAGTGATAATAAGGGAGAACGGCTACAGCATAGTCGACATAAGGGTGCTCGAATGAACTGGAACAAAATACACACACTCTTCAGGCCTCAAAGCGTGGCCATAATAGGCGCGTCTAGAAATCCAGAGAAGGTAGGGCACGTTATACTTCTTAATTATCTCAATGCAGGCTACCAAGGCAAGGTCTACCTTGTCAACAGGAACGCAGATGAGATACTGGGCATGAAATCATACAAAAGAGTCGCTGACATCAAAGCGAAGATAGATACAGCAGTGATAGCCATTCCTGCCGAATCCGTGCCCGAGGTACTCGAAGAGTGCGGCAAGGCAGGCATCAAAAGTGTTGTAGTAATAAGCGGCGGATTCGCAGAAATTGGAAATACCAAACTGCAGGATGAAATAGTAAAGATAGCAGAAAAATACGAGATTGCGATGATAGGGCCTAACTGCCTCGGCGTGATGGATCCGAGGTCAAGGGTCAACACGCTCTTCCTTCCTATGTATAAGCTGGCAAGACCTGAGATAGGCGGCGTGAGCTTCATGGCACAGAGCGGCGCTGTAGGCAGCACTATACTTGACATGATATCAGGGGAAGGCTTCGGGCTCGCAAAGTTCATCTCATACGGCAATGCAGCCTCGCTTGATGAAGTCGACATACTCGAATACTTGATGAATGACCCTGAAACAAAAGTGATAGTTGTTTATCTCGAAGGGATAAAGAGAGGCAAGGAGTTCGTGAAACTGGCAAGGAAGCTAACAAAAATAAAGCCAGTAGTGATACTCAAGGCAGGCAGGACATCCGCAGGTGCATCTGCAGCGCATTCGCATACTGCCGCACTTGCCGGCAGTTATGAAGCCCACGAAGCAGTCTTCAGGCAGTTTGGCTTCACAATAGCCAACGACCTCAGCGAACTTCTTTACTACGCAAAAATATTCGCCTCCGAAAGCGCACCTGAGGGCAACAAAGTAGTGATAGTAACAAACGGAGGTGGCGCAGGAGTCCTGACCACCGATGCCATAGCAGGCTCAAGATATCTTGCACTTGCCGATTTCGGCAAGCAGACACAGGAGTCGCTCAAGAAGACAATGCCACCGCTGGTAAATATACGGAACCCGCTCGATCTTGCAGGCGATGCTGACGATGGCAGATATCATGACGCCTTAATGCCCATACTCACTGATGATAACATAGACATGATCATCGTGATAATCCTATTCCAGACTCCTGGCGCAGATTCGAAGCTCGCTTCAGAAGTAATAAGCATAAAAGAGAGAATAGAGAAGCCCATGATAGTAATAAGCACAGGCACCGAGTACACAGAGATGCATAAGAGAATGATGGAAAGCTCTGGCGTGCCAGTGTATGATTCTCCTATATCAGCGATGCAGTCTCTAGAGGTGCTTTATAGATACTATTTGTACAAAAACCACAAAGGCCAATGACAATCCTCTACCGCAAAGAAATTGTATTTTTAAAAAGCAAAACCATTGATTCTTTTATTGCATCCTCTTTTTTCTCTCCAGAGCTTAATGTATCAAAAAGAGTGACCGGGCTTAATTCAAGTTCGTACTTGTTCTTTTTCAGCTTCTCCACGAACACACCAAGGCCATAATCCCTTATCGAGACATTCTCAAGCATACCACTTCTAAGGTTTTCAACTTCCTTTTCCTCAGTCCCCCTAATATCACTTTTCGATATCTCTATTGTAGCGCGATCCGAATACTTCCTTGCTGCGCCGCCAATCTCAAGGTCAATGCTCTTGAAACCATCCTTAACTTTCCCCTCCAGCATGACCCTTATTATGGGCATGCCTTTTTCTTTAGCAAGTACCGAATCGATGCTTTCCTCTATGCTCTTGTTTATTTCAGACGGATCCAGCCCATCCACCTCAATTTTCAGCACAACAAACTTCCTGGAGTTTATCGGAACGAAAGAAAAGACCCTTTTATAAGTATCGTAGATGTAGAATCCCTTGCTTTCCTGCTCTCCCTCCTTCAGTTGCGTGAGGACAGTGCTGCCGGGTATCAAGAAGTCCCTTCCGTGAACTTTGGCCTCTACCTTGCTGTGTATATGTCCATCTACATAAAGATCAAACCCCTTAGGGAGTTCCTCAAGCTTCAGGAAATCCTTGCTGAAAGGCAGCAATTCATAGATAGACTGGTGGAACATGAAGACATTGAACATACCTGGAACAGGAGCAGGCGCTGCCTTTGCCAAAGAGTCCCTGAATCTCTCCTCAGCAACTCCTCCAAAGCCATAAACCACAACTTTTTCCCCGTTTTTTTCCACAGTGACTCTGGCCTGGTTTGCATTTATGAGCATGCCTGCGAGGTTCAAGACCTCTACAGGATCGACCTCCCCATCAGTCCTTCTCTCATGGGTGCCAGGTATTGCGATTATCGGAACTTCGGTGTAGATTTTTTCCCTTCCATCAAAACCAGATATCTTTCCTTTCAGCGCCTGAGGCGAGCAGTTCCTGAAAAGTCTTATGGC
>DAHVVD010000019.1 GCA_027328265.1 Microcaldota archaeon | reverse complement strand
GCCATACTGCCTCTGAGAGGAAAGATACTCAACGTGGAGAAGGCAGGGATAGAGAAAATATTTGACAACGCTGAAATAAAGTCCATGATCGCAGCGTTCGGCACAGGAATATCAGACACCTTCAACGCAGAAAAGACGCGGTACAAGAAGATAATAATAATGACCGACGCAGATGTGGACGGGAGCCACATACGCACACTACTGCTGACTTTCTTCTACAGATACATGAAAAAACTGATAGAATCGGGCTATATCTACATCGCCCAGCCACCACTCTTTAAATTCACAAGCGGAAAGACAGCCATCTACTATTAGAACGAAGAAGAGCTTAACCAGAAACTCGGGTCTTTGAATGGTGGCTCCTCAGAAGTGCAGAGATACAAAGGCCTCGGAGAGATGAATCCGGACCAACTCTGGGAAACCACTATGAACCCTGAGAAAAGAATGTTGAAGAGGGTCACAATAAAGGACGCGCAGATGGCAGACAGCCTCTTCACAATACTGATGGGGATAGACCCGGCGCAGAGAAGGAGGTTCCTGCACGACCACGCAGAGCAGGTAAGTTTCTTGGACATCTAGTGTTTTTATGGCAAAAATTAATGATGTTATTTTAGAGGAAGAGCTCCAAGCAAGCTACATCGACTACGCGATGAGCGTAATCATAGGCAGGGCCATACCAGAGGCAAGGGACGGCCTAAAACCTGCGCAGAGAAGGATACTCTACGCGATGTACAAAATGAACAACACGCACAACCAGCCGACAAAGAAAAGCGCAAGAATAGTAGGAGAAACACTAGGAAAATACCACCCCCACGGAGACATAGCAGTCTACGATACTCTTGTGAGGATGGCCCAAAGTTTCTCGATGAACCACACGCTTGTTGAAGGGCAAGGGAACTGGGGGAGCGTCGACGGAGACGGAGCTGCTGCACAAAGGTACACAGAAGCAAGACTCACCAAGTTTTCTGAAGAGATACTCGAAGGTCTGGAGCAAGAAACTGTGGACATGGTGCCAAACTTCGACAACACAGAGAAAGAACCGTGGATACTTCCAGGTAAAATTCCAAATCTCCTAATAAACGGCGCCTCAGGCATCGCAGTTGGAGTAGCGACAAGCATCCCACCACACAATCTAATCGAGATCTGCGAAGCTGTGATATTTAGGCTGGGAAAAAAAGAAACCACACCAGAGGAAATAATGGATATAATAAAAGGACCTGACTTTCCAACAGGCGGAGTAGCAGTAATGACCCCAACCAGCATGAACGGCTACGTTCACGGACGAGGACAATTAACAATAAAAGGAAAAACAGAGATTGACACTAAGAGCAACAAGATAACAATAACCGAGATTCCTTACAATGTCAACAAATCACAACTTATTCAGAACATAGCCGCACTCACACGAGAAAAAAGAATTACAGGAATAAGAGACATACGAGACGAAAGCGACAGAAAAGGCATAAGTGTAGTTGTAGAACTGAAGCAAGGTGAGAATCCCGAACAGGTTCTCAACCAGCTGTACCGCCACACACAAATGGAAGTAACATATCCAATAATCAACTTGGCAATAGTGGGGAAGAGCCTCAAGAGCCTAAACATACTCCAGCTGATAGACACGTTCATAGCCCACAGGGAAGAAGTTATCCTAAGGCTAAGCAAATACGAACTCGGTGTGGCAAAAGACAAGCTTCACATAACAGAAGGCCTCCTGAAAGCCATAGAAAACATCGACTCAATAATAGAACTTGTCAGGAGCAGTTCGGAGGCCAAGGAGGCCAAGGCAAAAATGGTCTCAAAGTTCGGCCTTAGCGAAAAGCAGGCAGACGCGATACTGGAGATGAGGCTGAGCAGGCTCACCAAGCTGGAAGACGAGTCGTTGCAGAAAGAAAAGACAAATCTCGAAGAGAAAATAAAACACCATACCGAGATAATTAACTCAAAGGAGAAGATAAACTCAATAATCAAAGAGGAAATGGCTGAGCTTAAGAAGAAATACGGAAGGCCGCGAAAAACAGAAATCGTGTTCTCAGAAGGCGGAGCAGAGATAACCGAAGAAGACATGATAAGCAACGACAAGGTCACTGTAATACTCACCGAAGAGGGGTATGTCAAGAGAATGAAC
Organism: Microcaldota archaeon; assembly: GCA_027328265.1. GTDB lineage: Archaea > Micrarchaeota > Micrarchaeia > Micrarchaeales > CABMGC01 > JAJZIZ01. The sequence goes on along the minus strand of DAHVVD010000019.1, from coordinate 8,419 downwards.
ACAGGCAACTACAAGGAGCAAGCCAGAGGAGGGAAAGGCATAATATCAATAAACCTGAAAGAAGGCGACTCTGTAAGGCAGATAATAAACTGCAACAACAAGGACTACTTAGTATGCATATCAAACAACGGCAGGGCATACTGGCTGAAAGCATACAACGTGCCAGAGAGCAGCAGATACTCAGAAGGCAGAGCAATAGTAAACCTTCTCAACATAGAAGGAGAAAGGGTGGTGGGTCTTCTCGATGTAAAGAAGTTCGTCGATTCAAAGATAGTCTTCCTGACAAAGAAAGGCACAATAAAAAGAATGAAAGGCGAACTATTTTCACACCCAAGATCAACAGGGGTGCGGGCTCTTACGCTTGCTGGAGGAGACGAGATAGCAGACGCAACAGCCTACTCTGGAGAGAAATACCTAATAATAGTTACAAAGAATGGCAAGGCAATCAGGTTCAGCGAAGACGAACTAAGATTCACCGGGAGAACCTCAATGGGAGTGAGGGGGATAAGGGCTGCAAGCGGAGAGGCCCAAAACATATTCGCAGCAAATGATGATGGGAGCATACTTGCAATAACCGAGAACGGCTTCGGAAAGATAACACCAATACGCGAATACAGGCTACAGGCAAGGGGAGGCAAGGGCGTAAGAAATATTAAGATAACACAGAAAACAGGCCCTGTTTCAAGGTCAATGTTTATAGGAAAGGAAAAGCACCTGATATTAATCAACACAAGAGGGAAGAGCATAACGATACCAATCTCCTCAATAAGAATAACTGGAAGGAGCGCGAGCGGAGTGAGGCTTATGAGGATGGATGAAGGAGCGAAAATCTCAGGCGCGATTCTATTCGAGGAAGAAATACAGCCAACAGAACAAGCAAACTCTCCTCTTCCACCAGCATCGCAAACCTAAGTACTTTTAATGGCTTAGGAATTCCCCAACCCCCTGGGTGCAGGCACCTATGCTGAGCAGAAAGCCCACGCCGTTTACGGGCGGGAGGATGTCACGAATTTCGAAACTGCAACATTAAAGATAAGTGACTTCTAGGCAGAGCGGATACCCCAGGGCTTGCCCTGAGGTGTTCATTTGCCTTTCATCCAGAACCTGCTGTTTTTAACAAAGGTCTTCTGAGCGTTTATGAGATCTCTTAGGAAGTGCGTCTTGTCTTTCCTGACCATCCTCAATATCCTTGCTGCGGTTACGAGGCCAACTCCATAGGTAAGCAGCGCAGCTATGGCTCTGTCGCCATAGGAACTCAGCATCCCAGTTTCAACTATTGCGTTATTGTAAGCCTCCTTATCCCCTCCTCTTAATTTTGCTCCGGCCAACTTCTTGGATAATGCCTCGGCATATCTTTCATCATATATTGCCAGCATCTTGCTTGTGCAACGCCTGCAGACAATCTCCTTTTCGCTGTTCAAGTCAATCTTGTGGCTGAACTGAAGACCGCAGAAAGTGCAAATGAGCACAACATCTCTGTCCCCGAATCTCTCCTCGAATGCCTTTAGTTCCTCCTCCCCGGCAGAAGACCGAGAGAGGAACTCTCTGTAATTCAAGACAGACCTCAATATCTCTTTGGTCAAAGGCGACTCTCCAGGACGCGGCTCAACAAGTATCTCCTTTTTTCTAAGCTTTTCTATGAATACCCTAATTGTTTCAGGATCCAAATAGTTCTTGTATAAATCGCGCAATGCCTCGCTGTAGATTATTGAGCCTTTGTGATATTCTATCAACCTATTCGCCATGCTTCTTGTAACAACAGCTTTCTTTTCAATTATACCAAAAAGCTTGGCTACCTGCACGAACTTATATCTAAAAAGCTCTGAATTTTCAATCAGCCTTGCATCATCCGCAGCATTGGTGCCTGCAATAGTATTGAAAACACGCTTCATATCCGGGAACTTCCTCAAACGCCTGCAGTCTATTATCAGCGCGTATGGCGTAGCTCTGACATATGCCCTGTCTTTTGTGTTGCTGACAATAAGTCCGGAAACAATCCTTGCAAGAAACTCGTTCGCCTGCTTTCCAAGAGGCGTGTGCACAACAACGTAATCATCAAGCTCTTCAAAGACAACCCTTCCCTCGTTGAAAAGGAAGCACTCCCTCTGCAGGTCGGCAAAACGAGATAAGATCTTAAAAGATTGAGCATCCAATTTTTCCGACATAGTTTTTTTATCAGACAAGAGACCAGCAGCCCTTCTCGCTACCCTATATGCTACAGGGATGTCTTCGCCCTCCCAGTCAGGCACAGAAGACTCAAAATCAGCCCCTGGCTCCACGAAAACAGTATCCTCTTCCACACTCAGGACTTTCCAAGGCATGCCTTTGGTTATGAAAGACACTCCTTCGTCAAGATAATTATAAACAAAGCTCTCGTCAAGCGTGGATATTATCTTGTTTCTTATGGCATCCCTTACAAAAAATCTTGGTGAATCAGGAATAACGCTTATGTTGCCGAAGAAATATTTTCTTGTCCTTGAAGAAAGAATAGCATGACCACTATCTATTTTTATCAAGTGCAAACCGGATGCAAACGCCAGTGCCTTGTCGAAATCTTCCTTTCCCAAGCCAATGTAAGGAGAGGCCCTGGCAATCAAGGAATAAAGTTTTCCAAGCTCGATTTTCCTGTACTCTAAAGAAATTGCGGTTATCTGATTTACAAGCACATCAGCAGCATTAGACTCAATCCTGCCTGTCTCCAGCTCTCCTTTCTCGGCCGCTATAACTGTCGATACGGATTCCAAGGCCTCCAAGGCACCTGATACGATTATGTGGCCTCTCGAAACCCCACCTTCTCTATGGCCTCCCCTCCCAATCCTCTGAATAAGCCTCCCTGCCCGTCTTGGGGATCCATACTGGACGACGTGGTCTATCCTCCCTATGTCAATTCCCAGCTCCAGCGAGCTTGTCGCTATTATTCCTTTGAGCTTTCCTTCCTTGAAGGAGTTCTCTATCTCCACCCTCTCGCTTTTGTCAAGCGAGCTGTGGTGTATCCCAACCGAGTCCACACCTTCAAGCCTGTTCAGGTACACAAGCTTGCTGCCGAGCGACTCCACAGCCTGCCTCGTGTTTCCGAAGACGAGAGTGGCTCCCGAGCCGTTTATAATGTCAGATACCCTCTCTATCCTTGCTAGCGCGTCATCGTCCAGAGAGAAAGCTTCCTCGAACTCTGGGTGCCTTCTTTTCGGTACTGTCGGCATCTCGATGCCCACCTCGAATTTTTTTGTGGCCCGCGCTTTTACGACTTCATGCCCTCTTTTCCCGAACAGGAAGAAAGAGACAACATCCTCATCGCCCACAGTCGCGCTTATTCCCACCCGCTGGAATGCCCCCGCAAGCTCCTCAATCCTTTCCAGCGCAACTGCAAGCTGAGCCCCTCTCTTGTTGGAATACAACTCATGAAGCTCGTCTACTATGACAACCTTGACTTCACGCATCGCCTCCCTGAGCCTTGGTGAAAGGAAAAGGTTTTGGAGCGTCTCTGGCGTGGTGACTATCAGGCGCGGAGGATTTGCGGCCTGCTTTGCCCTCTCGCTCTGTGCAGTGTCTCCGTGTCTTGTCCCTAGGCTTATGCCAAGCTCCTTGCACAGCCCCCGAAGCCTCTTTTCCAAGTCCCTGTTAAGAGCCCTGAGCGGTGTTATGTAAAGAGCGAAGATCCCTTTTTCCTCGTTCAGGCCTTCAAGCCTTTCTAGCACAGGCAGTATGGCCGCTTCTGTCTTGCCTGTGCCTGTAGGTGATATTATCAGGCAGTTCTTTCCTGACTTCACCACAGGTATCGCAAGCTCCTGTATCTCGGTGAATTTGCCGAACTGGGAGAGGAAAGACGAATAAGGGCTTTTCATAAACGCGCTGGGAATTAGATGATATTAGATGATAGTAGCCTTGCCTGTAGTGCTAAGGGAATTGCCATCTATAGAATAGTTGAGTGCAAGGTTGAGGTTGAGGCCGAGCGGAATGCCGGTTATGGCTGCACCATTGTCATAGCACTCAACAGTCGCGTTCATGCTGGAATTAGTTCCAAGAGAGCGGTTCAACTCCAAGTACTTCGTTACCGCGCCTTCATAACACGCGACACTGTTCAGCTTTACTGTCGAGTTAAGCCTGTTCAAAATCCTAATAGTAAGGTTGCTGTTTCCGAAGGCCGCATTCGAACAGCCAAAACCGGCGCTGAAACCGCAGGTGTTTGACAACCCCGATGTAAATTCAAGAGACTTTCCGGTAGCGTTGAACGACTTGAGGAGCGCTATGTTATAAGAAACCTGTTTGAAGAGCCTGGAGGTGTTTACGAAAGCAAGCTCGCTCTCGTTGTAAGCCCCAAGATAGGCGCTGGTCCTGACCAGCGAAAAGTTCGGAGCGGCGCCTTTGTTTGGAAGCAGGTAGGTGCTGCAGTAGTTGGTGCCGTTTACCGTGTCTATTACCCCATAACATATAGAAGAAGAAGGACCTCCATTCCAAAGAACAGAGTAAACAAGGGCTCCATATCCAAGCAGATCAATCCTTCCAAATCTCGAAGATGAGCTAGACACATAGGAGAAAGCGCCTACCTCTGTGCTGTTTCCTGGCTTTGGCACCAGACCAGCTAGTTCATTCACTTGCGGTTTGGATGCCACACCCCCCACCTTTCCTGTGCAGTTCCCCCCCTCATAAGAGAGCGAGACAAGCCAGCCAGCCTGATACCAGCCGCACAGTGTGGTGAAATTGTCCAACTTGACAACTGTGACATTTTCCCCTCCAATATTCTCAAAGTTGAAATTCAGTCCCTTCCCCTGAGCCGCAGCAGCGAAGACGCCTGGTGCGAGATAGCCCGCAATCCAGACAGACACAATCCTTCCGCTCTGGTAGTCAGCGCCAGCATAGGAAATGTTGGCAACGTAAGAGCCAGTCTGGTTAAGGAGAGGGTAAAAGTAAGAGTTAACAGAGGCGATGTCAGAGATGCCGAACTGGTTCATGCTATAGTTGCCGCGGAGATATGTTGCGACGCTGTAACCTGTTCCTGTCATGTTTCCGCCATATGTTGATGTGCCGTTTGCGGGAAGCATGGCTGCCGGAGAAGGCGCTGTCGGAGCCAGCACGCTGAAGAATGCAGATGTCCTTGCCATGCCTCTGTCAACGACGTTATACAAGTCGGCAGGATCGCCTATGGCCGAGACGTTGTATGGTCCCGTGATAGCGAACGTATGGCTGAGCTGTATCACGGTGGCCTTGCCGGCGCCAAGCGTTATGTTGTAAGCGCTTGAAAGGTTCCCGTTTATGAATATGCCGACCTCAAAATCCCTCACCGCAGAGCCGTAGTTGGTCACTGTGAGGTTGTAAGACGACTTCTGGTACTGATAAAGCTGGCCGCCAGCAGACCCAAGGCTCAGGCCTATGTTTATGCCAGGCTTGTAGTAATACCTGGCGTAAAGCGCCGCAGCAAGAATTATCACAATAAAAGCTACCCAGTAGTAAATCTCATTCTTCATGTATATCACATCACGGCGTCCTTGCTCTTAAGGTCCTTTACCACTTCGCCAACCTTGCCTGCTATCTCCTTGTAAAAGGACTCGAAGACGCTTGAAGACCAGACAAGCGGGTCATACCTGTCTCCCATTGCTGGAGGTTTGAAGTAGAATTTCCCCTGCTCGTTCTCCACGAAGCCCATCTTCTTCATGCGCAGCAGGTGGTACCTGAGCGTTTTCTCGTTTATCGCTTCCCAGTTCTTGCCTATGTACTCGGTAAGGTCCCTGACTGTAGGGTCCTGTTTCTTGAGGAACTGGAAATAGACAAGAGCATCGAGCACCGCGAGAGAACTGAGCCTGGACTCTCCTGGGTTCAGTATCCCAAGAGAAAGGGCAAGCCACCTCACCGCAGAGCGCCTGGTCTCCAGCACCTCCTTGCTGATCCTAAGGCTGCGTATTGTCAGTTCCCTCTCAATAAGGTCGGCTTCGCTTAGATCCAAGGATATCGTCTAACATTATATTAGCATATATTTAAATACCGAATGCAGACTAAAGCTGAGCTCCGCCTGCATTTTCCCCTGCTTCTTCATTACCTTTTGCAGTCTTCGCATTTGCGAAAAGTATTCCAAGGTCCTCTTCGGCAGGGCTGTCCATCCACGCCTTTATGTAAACCGAGATGTTGCGGAGCGGCTTCGAGTACCTGTCAGTGAAACTGTAGACGTTATTCTCATGCTTCAGTATCCCAACAGAGACCCCACAGTCGAGATATCTTTTCCATGTGGCTATAGGCAATCCGGTGCCGCAGTCCTTCAACCTCAAGGCACCCTTTTTCTTCACAAGGCTCAATGCCATTGCGAACCTGTACGCCCTGGTTTCATTGTCAAAATAGATCTTCGCCACCTCCTTTATGCTCGGATTCTTGAGCTTCTCCCTGAGCGGCGCATCCTCAAATTCCCAGTATTTAATAGACATCTGACCGAGAAAATTCCCTCTTTCAATGATTTATCTCTTTCGGATGGAATAGTGCTTCCCTCCCTCGTAAGTCTCCTCGAAACCTTTATATATCTTATCTGCTAATGTTAGTGTGAAAAGAGACATGAGAGTTATCTCTCCTTCTCAACCATCAAAATATCATATTTAGGTGAATCAAATGGCAGAAAAACCACACATGAACCTGATCTTTATAGGTCACATAGACCACGGAAAGTCGACGACAGTCGGAAGGCTGCTCTACGACACCAAAGCGGTCACAGAGCAGGACATGAAGAAGATCAGGGACGAGGTAGCCAAGTACAACAGGCCGACATTCGAGTTCGCTTTCGTCATGGACCAGCTAAAGGAGGAGCGCGAGCGTGGAATAACAATAGACATCATGCACCGTGACTTCCAGACCTCTAAGTACTACTTCACGATCATAGACGCACCTGGCCACAGGGACTTCGTAAAGAACATGATTACAGGAGCAAGCCAGGCAGACGCCGCAGTCCTGGTCGTTTCGACGCCGGACGGCGTTCAGTCCCAGACAAGGGAGCACGCTTACCTAGCAAAGGTTCTCGGAATAAGCCAGATAATCGTAGGTCTCAACAAGATTGACGCAGCCAACTTCGACAAGGCAAAATTCGAGGAGGCGAAGCAGAAGACAAGCGACCTGCTCAAGTCAGTGGGCTATGACGTTTCAAAGATACTTTTCGTGCCTTACTCTGCACTCGAAGGCGTAAACGTCACAAGCAAGTCAGACAAGCTCTCATGGTACAATGGGCCAACGCTTCTCGAGGCTATAGACACATTCCAGGTCCCTAAGAAACCGACAGACAAGGCCCTCAGGCTACCAATACAGGACGTCTACAGCATAGCAGGCTTCGGAACAGTTCCTGTAGGCAGGGTAGAGACAGGCACAATGAAGCCCGGTGACCAGATAATCATAATGCCAAGCGGCGTAAAAACAGACGTCAAGAGCATCGAGATGCACCACCAGCAGCTCCAGAAGGCGGAGCCCGGTGACAACGTAGGATTCAACATCAAGGGAGTAGACAAGAAGGACATAAAGCGCGGAGACGTAGTGGGGCCTTCATCTAGTCCGCCGACAGTGGCAAGCGAGTTCACCGCCCAGATAGTCGTGATAAACCACCCTACGGCCATGGCGCCTGGATACACACCAGTCTTCCACATCCACACAGCACAAATAGCCGCAACGATACTCGAGATACAGGAGAAGAAGGACCCTAAGACAGGCCAGACCCTCCAGAAGAACCCAGAGTTCATCAAGAACGGAGACGTCGCGGTAGTCAAGGTAAAGCTCACAAGACCGCTTGTAGTCGAGAAGTACAGCGAGTTCCCGCAACTGGGTAGGTTCGCAATCAGGGACATGGGCCAGACAGTGGCTGCAGGAGTAATCCTCGACATAACGAAGAAGGTCTAGTGATTCCATACCGACCGCACGCATCAAACTTATAAGCAGGAGCAGGACGGCAGCAAGGGACATCGCAAGGCAGATCGCGGAGATAGCAAAGACCTCAGGAATCAAGCTCAAGGGGCCTATTCCTCTTCCGACAAGGAAACTAAGGGTCACGACAAGGAAGACGCCTTGCGGCGACGGATCCCATACCTACGAGACATGGCAGATGAGAATCTACAAGTGGCTCGTCGAGATAGAAGGAAGCGACCAGGCCCTCAGGCAGGTCATGAGGATCCCGGTCCCTGACACGGTACAGATAGAAATGATCCTTAGCTGATCCCTTTTCTTTTACGATGGGAAGCAAAAGATGTCTTTATAAAGCGGAGTATAAAGCGGAGCAATGCTTATATATCAAGAAAGCGCTAATTATAATGCGATAAAACGGGAGTCCAAACACAAAAAGCAATACCAAGCAAAGAACTATCTACCGGAATGCACCTATCATCAGAAATAAAGGACGGCAAACTAAATGGGATACCAGTCCGCAGCCCTGTTGCTGCTGCATTCAGCTCAGATAGAAAAACAC
>DAHVVD010000007.1 GCA_027328265.1 Microcaldota archaeon | reverse complement strand
AATACCATCAGATCAAATTTCCCCTTTTCGGGTATTCCTGAGAAGAGGTCCGTGGAGTAGAATTCACACTCCGCCTTTATCAGAAGCCTGTTCCTTTCCATGTTCTCCTTTGCGAGCTCTATGGCCTTTGGGTTTATGTCCGCGAAGACGACGCTCTTCACATTGGGTTTTGTAGCACAAAGAAGCCCCAGCACGCCTGTCGCAGTGCCCATGTCGAGCACATCTATTTTCTTCCTCTTCAGGGCTGAGATGTATTCCTGGATCATCTCCCACGCGAGTGCAGAGTCCTCAGAAGGCTCGTAGACCCCATCCTCAGCCCTTATCTCCAGCCCGAAGTAGTCCATCTTTTTAATATTCTTGCATACAGATATAATCATTAGTGAAGCCATGGAGGAGAGCCCAGCCTGGATGGTCTGCGAGGACCTCATCTCAAGGATTAAAGGCGAGCTGATGCACGAGGCTGTGGAGCTGCTTCATAAGGAGATCGGCGCAGGAAGGATAAAGGTTGACGGAGGCCTTGTAACCGCCTTAGAGGGCACAAGCGAGGCTGAGCAGGACTCCTTTATACTAGGCAAGCTCGTGGCCGAAGAGCCTATGCTCATGGAGAGATATGCTAACTATCTGAGCGCAGTTGGCGAAAACAACGAACCAGAACTTGTCGCAAGGATCGAGGAGCTCAAGAAGTTCCTCCTTGCAGTTTCGCATATTTCCATCCTTGTCAGGCATGCGAACTCCTTCTCCGCATGGTTCGAGGATGCTGGCAAGCAGGTCAAGATCAGCGATCCCTCGGAGATATTTCACCTCACCGCCATAGGCAGCAAAGAGAGAAAGGAAGCACTCGAATATGTAGCCAACAGCAAGTCATTTTCCAAGATGACTGCCTTCAGCGAAAAGGATCTCGGGACAGTAAAGAAGGCTGAAGAAAAACTCGGAGAGGTGGCCTAATGCTCCGCATAGGATACCACATCTCAATCGCTAAGAGCATCGACCTCTCCTATGACAGGGCGGCTGAGACAGGCTGCACGGCGATGCAGATCTTCGTCAGCAATCCGCGAGGATGGGGGATAAACCCAATACCAGAAGAACAAAGGAAGAGCTTCATTTCAAAGTCGTCAATATTCGACATAAAGCCTGTTGTAGCACACATGCCTTACCTACCTAACCTCGCTTCAGCAAACCCGGAGAACTACAAGAAGTCAAAGGAGGCCTTGGACGAGACAATCCTAATGTGTTCCTCTCTGGGGATATCCTATCTTGTGACGCATCTAGGCAGCCATCTAGGGGAAGGCGTAAAGAAAGGGATAGAGAAGATCACAGATGCCATAAACGGCGCTGAGCAGCAAGAAAGCGTGAAGATCCTGCTTGAGAACACTGCTGGCCAAACTAACAGCGTCGGCTCAAACCTTGACGAATTGGTGGAAATCTTCGAAGGCGTTTCAGGCAAGGTTGGCTTCTGCCTTGACACATGCCATCTTTTCGCTGCTGGTTACGACATAACTAAACACGATGTGCTTGATCAGATAATAAACGAACTTGGATTCAGGAATATCGGAATCTTCCACCTAAACGATTCCAAATTTGAACTCGGTTCGCACAAAGACAGGCACGATAACATAGGCAGGGGCCACATAGCTACGAAGGGCTTCAAGAACTTCCTTGCCTACAAGGGGATCACAGAGAAGCCACTGATCCTGGAGACCCCGGAGCTCCCTCAGGACGTGGAGCTGGACGAGCTTAATCTTGTAAGGAGGCTTGCAGGAAAGCAATAAAGTGATAGAAACGCAGGAAGCCCGCAAACTCCTACTCTTTAGATAGGAGTAAGGGCTTCTATAAAACATATCTATAAAATATATCTATATAAATTAGAAGGTGCATATGCAAGTATGGAAT
>DAHVVD010000001.1 GCA_027328265.1 Microcaldota archaeon | reverse complement strand
CTGTACGCGCTTGTAGGGACCCTTAGCGAGGCCGGGTTCGCGAGCGAGAGGTTCGACAGGGTCACGGACGTTAAGAAGGAGGTGTCCATCATGCCTGTGAGCGCAAAGACTGGCGAGGGCATAGCCGAGCTCCTAGTCTACGCCACAGGCCTCTCACAGAGGTTCCTAGAGGAGAAGCTCCAGATAGAGGTGAACGGGCCAGGAATAGGGAGCATAATCGAGCGGAAGGAGGACAAGGGGCTCGGCACCACTATAACAGTGATACTCTACAACGGCACCTTGAAGGTAAACGACAACATCGCCTTTGCCACTGCAACAGGCATAGGCAAGGCGAAGATAAAGGCGCTGCTCAAGCCCAAGGGCTCCCAGGAGATACGGGCGAGCGGAAGCAAGTTCGATTATGTCGAGAGCGCGAGCGCAGCTTCCGGAATAAAGATAAGCGGAAACGGGCTTGAAGAGGCGCTCCCCGGCTCCTTGGTAGTCTCCACAGAGCTTCCCAACTACGAGAGCGTGATAAAGTCGGAGATCCAGGAGGTTTTCGCGGTTGACAAGGCAGGCGTTATACTCAAGACAGACACAATGGGCAGCCTGGAGGCGCTTTCAAGGATGCTCAGCGCAGCAGGAGTCAAGATAGGGAAGAAGGAGATAGGCAACGTGACCAAGAGGGACGTCGTGGACGCTTTCGGGATGCGGCAGAGCGACCCATACAGCTCAGTTGTCCTTGCTTTCAATGTCTCTCTGGAGGAAGAGGCACAGGCAGAGGCATACGCCACAGGCATAAAGATAGTCTCAGGCAACATAATCTACAAGATAATAGACGACTACAGCACATGGCTCCAGGATGAGAAGAAGAGGGAGCAGGAAGCAATAGAAAGGACACTGAGCTTCCCTGGCCAGGTAAAGACACTGCCCAATTCCTGCTTCAGGATTTCGCATCCTGCGATTTTCGGCGTAGAAGTGAGCAAAGGAAAGATCAAGCCCAATGTGCAGCTGGTAAACCGCATGGGAGAGATAGTCGGCAAGATCAAGGAGATACAGGACAACGGCATCAGCCTTCAGGAGGCGAAGAAGGGGAACAGCGTGGCGATATCCGTTGACGGCGTCACATACGGCAGGCAGATAAAGGACGGCGAGATCCTCTACGTCTTCCTAAACGACGACGAAGAAAGAGCATTGAGGTACAAGTTCGAGAACCTGCTTACTGATGAGGACAGAGACATACTAGATGAGCTCGATAAGATAAAAGAGAAGACAAGGAAGACGGTATAAATCTAATAGTCCACTATTCTGGACCAGATCATCCCAGCGCTTTATCCATTTCCTCAATATTCCTATAGTTATGCAATTTTAACTTGCCTGATTTAATTTTTTTATCTAACTGTTCTTCTTTCTTCACATAGCTTTTTTTAAAGCTATTCTCATTAGGGTATATTTCCTCCTCAAGCTTGCTTGAAAGAGCATCTAGGCGTTTTAATATCTCATCTAATTTAACTTCTATTTCCTTCTTTTCGTTAGCTTCAATCTGCTCTTGTTTTTGCATAGCCACCACACCATTGCTACTAATCAATACTATGCAATGCAAACTTTTATATTAACTGGCGCGGCGAAGAAGATAAGGATATAGACCTTTAGCTCCAGATAGTTCTCAATTAATATTAGTGATAGAATGAGCCAATTCGGATCCCAATTCCACGGCAAGTCTGACAGGAAGAGAGAGGGCAACGGCAAGCTAAAGAAGAGGATGAGGGACAAGCGCAAGTTCGAGGGCGGAGGCTTCTTCGCGAACACAAGGATAGCAGAGGCAAACACCTTCAAGGCGGTACGCGGCAGGGGAGGAACGCCTAGAAACAAGCTTCAGTACGCGGCCTTTGCGAACCTGCTTACCAGCAACGGCTACAAGAAGGTCAAGATAACCTCTGTTGTGGAGTCAAAGGACAACAGGAACTTCTCAAGGCTCAAGATAATGACAAAGGGCTCTGTGATAGACACCGAGGCTGGCAAGGCTGAAATAACCAACAGGCCAGGAAGGGACGGCAGCATAAACGCCAGGCTCATAAAGCAAGGGTAATCAAATGCCTACACGGGTCTACGTCTGCGGTTCAAAGGACTACGAGAAGCTAAAGAACCTCATGGAATATGATCCGTATCTTGACAAGAACCTCAACGAGGAGCAACTTTCGAAGATAAAGGACGACAAGGAGGCCAATGTCATCTTCGCAAGGCAGGATTACATGATAAAGGACGGAATCTCAGTAAATCTTGACCAAGGCAAGTGCTATCTCTACCTAAGCGCAAACGAGGAATTCCTGCAGCAGGCAGATTTAAAGCTCAAGAAGAACATCGAGGGCATAAAGCGGGCCGAGCCAGAAATCGAGTCGAAGGTCGTTGAGATAGTAGAAACAGAGAGATCTGAGAGCGAGAGCGGCATAGGCTCTATTTTCGGGTAGGCTAATGAATCTTCTTAGCATAAACGACCTCTCGAAAAGCCAAATACTTGAGATATTCAGAATCACGGACTCCTTGAAATCGAAAAAGCTCAGGAAGACAACAAGCTTGAAAAAGACCCTGGCTCTGCTCTTTGAGAAACCCTCGACAAGGACAAGAACCTCATTCGAGGCAGCTGCATTCATGCTCGGCTGCAATACCATATACCTCGACGCGACAAAGTTACAGGTATCAAGAGGAGAGACATACGAGGATACAGGCAAGATACTCGGACTTTATGTTGACTTCATAGCCGCAAGGCTCTTCTCCCAAAAGGACCTGGTAAGCATGGCAAATTCCTCCGATGCAGTGATAATAAACGCGC
>DAHVVD010000070.1 GCA_027328265.1 Microcaldota archaeon | reverse complement strand
CTCAGCCCCTACATCGCAAACGTGCTCTTCAGGCACCTCGGCGTAGCGCCGCTTACACTCATGCTCGCCTCAGCATCTTTCTTCTTCTCCGTTATCGTCTACATAACGACGCATGGCCTCATAGGCTTCACCAAGGGCAAGCTAGCCTCTGTTGTGACTGTCTCCCTGGACGCGATCCAGCTATTCCTGAGCGTGGGCTTGGTGCTACTCGGATACGGCGTCAATGGCGCCATGGCCGGTCTGCTTATCGGCTACATAGCAGGCTGCGCCATCTCCCTCTACCTGCTTTACGATGTGCTCTCTGGCTACGGTATGGTTCATTTCAAGATGCCCAGCAAAGCAGATCTGAAGAAGGCATTTTCCTTCTCTGCGCCTATAGGTGCGAACAACGTGCTGAACTACAGCGTGCAGAACTTCAGCATACTTTACGTCAGCTTCTTCATCACAAAAGAGCTCCTGGGTAACCTAGGCGCCGCTCTGCGCGGCCTGAATTTCATCGCTGTCTTCCACAACACGATGAGCACCGCCCTGATTCCGCTTTTTGCCAAATCCTCTCTCACTAAGAACAGCAGAGAGGTCCGGGCAGACTACAACAAAATGCTGCTCTACGCCATCCTCGTCTCTATGCCCTTAATAATCTACATCGGCGTGCTCGCGAAACCCGGAGTCGTCCTCCTTCTTTCAAGCGCCTACGCAAACACGAGCTTTTACCTCTCGCTTATCGCGTTCGGCACCGTCATCAACATCTTCCAGTTCTACATAGTAAGCCTGTTGCTGGCGAAAGGCTACGCAAGGAAGCTGCTCAAATATAACGCATTGTCGATAATTATACAATACACCTTGGTGATTGCCGTCACTCCCTTCTACGGCGCATTGGGCATGATAGTAACCCTCTTCATAATAGGCGGAATCCTTGATGACGTCATCTTCATTTACCTGGCGAAGAAGGTCCTTGACATGAAGTTCGAGTACAGGAAACTTGCAGCTCTCTTCGCAAGCAACATGCTGCTAGCTCTGCCCCTCTCGCTGGCGCTGCTCGTAGCCAATCCCGTACTTTCATTGCTCACAGGCCTCATAATGCTCTTCATCGCCTACCCCCCTCTGCTTGCAGTGTTTAGAGTGCTAAACAATACTGACATAGAGCTCATGGAAAACATTTCAAAGAGAATAACTATACTCGAAAGGCCTGTGGGTTGGTTCATGGCATACCTCAGGCTGCTCACGAACACAAAAGGGGCAGGAAATGGATAGCGACTCGCTCCAGGAAGCAAAGGAACTGGCAAGCAAGACAGCCAAGGTAGCCTCGCTTCTGGCCTCCGGTAAGATAATTTCAATATCAATCCAGGCATTCATGTTCATAGTAATAGCCAGGCTCCTAGGCCCTACAAACTACGGAATCTACACCCTTATACTCGGAGTAGCGATCCTCATAAGCGCCTTCGGCAACGTGAGCATAGGCACATACTTCAACGAGAGGATCCCTTACTTGATTTCGAAGAAGCGGAGCTCTGAGATAGGCGTGGCACTGGGCGACGGAACAGTAGCAATGGTTCTGCCAGGAATCGTGTTGCTCATAATAGGGGTTTTCCTGAGCGGCCTTATCTCCAACTACGTGCTGCATTCCTACACCTACATTCCTATTGTAATCCTTTCGATGTTCAGCATCCTCTTCTTCTTCCTCTTTTCGCAGTTCAACCTCATACTCGTAAGCTACGGCGACGGAAAGAACAGTGCGATAGGAAACATGATCTACAGCGCCGTACAATCTTTCATGAGCATTTTCCTTATACTTCTCGGATACGGGATAGCCGGAGCCATACTTGGTTATGTGTTGGCTCTTCTTGTAGGTGCTGTCTTCCAGATGGTCGCTGCAGCAAGAAGATTTGGGATAAAAATAAGCGCGAATGGCTTATGGACCAGGATAAGATCCATGCTCAAGTTCTCCATGCCGCTGACTGGTTCGAACATAATCAACACCCTTATTACCAATTTTGCCGTCGTGCTTCTCGGCCTCCTTTTCATTCCCCAATTCTTTATCGGCGAATATGGGGTTGCAATAAAGATAGGTACGCTCATAGATGTGGTGGCAGGTTCGATAGGCATAGTCCTGATACCTATGTTCGCAGAGGCCGTGAACAACGCAAGGATGAAGAAGAACCTAAGCAAGTTCTTTCATTATTCAGTATACTTCGGCCTGCTTTTCACAACCCCTATGATAGCATACGTTGTCGTCTTCTCTAAGTATCTCATCATAACCCTCTTCGCAGGCGCCTATAGCAACTCCATCTTCTATATGCAACTAGTAAGTGTCGGCCTGCTCCTTAGCACTTTCGGCATTTTCGCCACGCAGCTTGTCATAAGCACAAGGAAGACCAGGACAGTTCTGAAGTATTCCCTGATAGTGGGAATTATCGAGTTCATCTCGCTTCTCATCCTCACTCCGCTCTTGCATGTCGTAGGCGTCATAATCGCGATCCTCTACATAGGCAGCATAGCGACAGGAATCCTCTTCATCAACTACCTGAAGAGGATCGGAATAAAGATAGAAATGGGTCAGATATGGAGGCTCTTTCTGGCAAACATAATTCTAGGCTTGGCGCTCTCCATCCTCCTGTTCGTGGCTCTCAGCTGGGCTTTCCTACTCGTACTCGGCGTGGTGATTTTGCTGCTCGTCTACCCCATCTTAATAGTGAAACTCAGGGCTATAAGCAATGACGAGGTAAAGCTGCTAAGGGAGATAGGAAAAGAGATACCATTCATCGGCACGATATTAGACAGGCTCCTTGCCTACGCACTATACTTTCTCTGATTTCTTCTTCAGCGCAGCACTCACCAGTCCTAAGAAAAGCGGAGCAGGCCCCGTAAGCCTTGACCTGAGTTCTGGATGAGCCTGAGTCCCTACTCCAAAACCTTTAGGCCATTCTATGAATTCTACAAGTTTCTTGTCAAGCGTAGTGCCTGCTATCACTAACCCGTTCTTTTCCATAACTCCTGCATATTTGTTGTTGAACTCGTACCTATGCCTGTGCCTCTCTCCTATCTTTTCTTTCCCGTAGAGTCTGTATGACACAGAATTCCTTGAAAGCTTGCAATGCCAGAGCCCTAGTCTCATAGTGCCGCCTTTCCTGTCCACACCGCGCTGCGACGGTAGAAGGTAGATTACTTTGTCCTTGGCGTTCTTCTCGAACTCTGTAGAATTCGCATCCTTGAGGCCGCACACGTCCCTGGCATACTCTATCGTCATGCATTGCATGCCAAGGCAGAGGCCAAGGAAGGGAATGTTGTTCTCCCTTGCATATTCTATCGCTTTTATCATACCCTCTATGCCTCTCTTGCCAAATCCTCCCGGAACAATCAGACCGCCGATCCCGTCTAATTTTTCATTAGCGTCTCCCTTCTCCAACCCGTCTGATTCAATCCACTTTATCTTGACTCCAGCATCGAGTTTTGATCCTGCATGTATGAGCGCCTCCTTGACACTCACATAAGAATCCCTAAGGCCTGTGTACTTTCCGACTATCGCAATTTCCACACTTTTCTTTGGATTCAGAATACGGTTTACGCTGCCCTTCCACTCCTCAAGCCTCTTCCTGTTTATTTTTCTGCTGAAGCCAAGGTCCTTCATCAAGAGCCTGTCGAAGCCTTGCTCTATGAAATGAAGAGGGAGGCCGTATATCGTCCTTGTGTCTGAATCGTCTATTACTCTATTCTCTTCTATGTTTGCGAAGAGTGCAAGCTTCTGTCTTGCTTTCTCAGTTAGCGAGTCTTCGCTCCTGCATACTACGAAATTAGGCCTTATTCCTGACTGAAGGAGAAGCCTGAAACCTACCTGTGCAGGCTTGGTCTTCTGTTCCCCCACAACCTCCAACGAAGGAGCGTAAGTCAGGTTTATGAACACTGTTGGATGCCTGAGTGCAAGTTGCCTCACAGCCTCTATGAAGTAGCTGTTCTCTATGTCGCCAACAGTGCCCCCTACTTCTATGATTATTACGTCAGGCTTTCTCGTTCTTTCAACTTTTTCTATCATCCCTATGGCTTCGTTTGTGAGGTGAGGTATTATCTGCACGTCTACTCCGAGATATTCTCCCTTCCTTTCTTTCGCAATCACTGAGCCAAAGAGCTTGCCTCCTGTTATTGAGAGGTCGCCGGTGAGGTCCTTGTCGAGGAACCTCTCGTAAATGCCGAAGTCCATGTCGACCTCGCTCTTATCGTCAAGGACGAAGACCTCGCCGTGCCTGTACGGATTCATAGTCCCGCAGTCGTAGTTGAGGTAGCCGTCGAACTTCATAGGAAGAGCGCTGTAGCCATAGAGATCAAGCAGTTTAAGGAGAGAAGAGGTGACGACGCCCTTGCCAAGGCCGCTCATCATCGATCCAAGGATCACGATATACTTTGTAGGCATGAGCTCTATTTGGCATACACTATTAAAAGGATTTCCAATCCAAGTTGATAGCGATGAGCATGGAAGCGAAAATAGGGCCAGGAAAGGATGCACCTGCAAAGGTAAACGCTATAATAGAGATTTCAAAAGGGAGCAACGTTAAGTACCAATTGGATGAAGACACGGGGCTGATAAAAGTTGACAGGATACTCCACACCGCAATGTTCTTCCCCTACAACTACGGATTCATACCTGGCACAAGGAGCGACGACGGCGACCCTTCAGACATAATGGTAATAAGCACTGCATCGTTCGCACCAGGCACATTCCTAGATGCCAGGCCAATAGGCCTCCTGATGATGGA
>DAHVVD010000066.1 GCA_027328265.1 Microcaldota archaeon | reverse complement strand
TTGCTGAAGGATATGCACGGAACTTAAATGTTGTTTTCACAATGACCACATTTATATGCGCCTTAGTGTTTATATAGCTTGTTGTCTGTCATATATTTCGTCTCTTCGTGGCTTATATCCCACCCGTAAACGACGTGGGTTTTACGCCACGATAGATAAGCTCGAGAGACCTGCTTGAGATTTCTTTCTCAATGCCATCCATGAATTCATTAAGCTTCACGCCGAATTTCTGCTTTCCAGTCCTTGTTCTAACAGCGATAGATCCAGCATCTTCCTCCTTTTTCCCTACCACTACAATATAAGGTATCTTCTGCGTCAGCGCCTCCCTTAGTTTGTATTCCATGGTTCTGTCACCTACATCAAGTTCTACCCTCAGCTTCCTTTTCTTCAGCTCCATGTAAACTTTTTCCGCGTATGTGCCAGTCTGCTCGGAGATTGATACCACTTTCACCTGCACTGGAGCTATCCAGGTTGGGAACCTGCCCTGGAAGTGCTCTACCATTATTGCTATGAATCTCTCAAGGCTTCCAAGTATGGCCTTGTGTATCATTACCGGAGTCTGCTGCCTGCCGTCTTCCCCAGTGTATTCGAGCCCGAACCGAATAGGCTGCTGGTAATCCACCTGTATTGTGGCGCACTGCCACTGCCTTCCCAGAGCATCGAGCACCTCGAAGTCTATCTTGGGGCCATAATACGCACCTTCCTTCTCCTTCACCTTGTATTCCATACCATTCTTCTCAAGCGCATTCTTCAGCGCAGCAGTAGCCTTTTCCCAGAGCTTCTCATCTCCCATATGGCTCTCGGGCATAGTGGAGAGGTTTGCAATAAACCTCAAGCCGAATGTCTCGTATACCTCCCTCACCATCTTGAGCATGCCCGATAGCTCGGTCTCGAGCTGGTTTTCTGTAAGGAAGATATGGCCATCGTCCTGGGTAAGCTCCTGCACCCTGAAAAGGCCTGTAAGAGCCCCTGATACTTCTTTCCTGTAGAGCTTGTCAAAGATGGCTGTCCTGAAGGGAAGTTCCCTGTAGCTCCATTTCTTCGACTTGTAAATTAGTATAGTGGAGGGGCAATTCATGGGCTTGAGCCCAAGGTTGCCTATATCGGTGTCAAAGGTGAACATGTTCTCCTTGTAGTGGTCGATATGCCCGCTGACATGCCAGAGCGCCAGGTTTGCTATCACTGGCGTGCTTATCTCCTGGTGCCCGTACTCGCTCTCCTTCTCACGCATGAATTCTATTAGTTCCTTGAAAACTATGTATCCGTTAGGGTGCCAGTAGACCATAGAGGGTGAGACCTCCTGGAAGCTGTAAAGATCAAGTTTCTCTCCGATGGTTCTATGGTCGGTGTCAGGGAGACCGGACCAGTTGCTCTTCCTCACAAGAGATGTGTTGAAGCTCACTGGCTTGGCCTTCTTGTATGGTTTCTGCACCTCACCGCCGTAGCTCCTTGACTGCTCAGCGAGAGGATGCGCTTTTATGTCTAGGATCAGCTTCTTGTTCCATCCAAAGGGAGCCCTGACAACTTCTGCTCCGGCTGGCGCATTCTTGAACATGTGGTCCAGGATCGCCCTCGCGTCATTCACATCAGCTAGGTTCCTGCTCAGGTGCGCGAAGGGGTAAATTACGAGGCTCTTCCTATCCAGCTTCTTCATGAACTCCTCAGTGTCACGCATGGCCTCTTCCCCCATCTCCTTGGTGTCACCCTGCTCCACGCAGACGAAGATGACAAGAGTGTCGTCTACTGAGGTTTTCTTCTTCTCCCTAAGGTCGTCGTATATGCTCGCCTCTGGCCTGACAGGCTCAAAAGTTATATTATCAACGTCCATCTGCAGAATCTTCATTTTTAGCACTTTTAAGGAAACAGAAATATTGGGTAGAATAACATATAAAACTTGTCTATCGGCCCAGCTAGAGATAACTATATATATCTTAATGTTGCCACATTAAATAACATGTGAATATTATGAAGAAGGATGCGAAACGCAAGTACACCACAATAACGATACCCCTCCCCCTATTCGAGAAACTGCAGGGAAAGATAAAGGGTACGGGATTCTCTTCTGTTTCTGACTGCGTAACCTACATACTCCGCGAAACCCTGATAGAGATGGAGGATAAGGAGACGGACAAGAAGAGGAACAACGCCGTGGTGGAGAAGCTAAAGGCACTTGGATACACGATGTGATTTCGATGAAAAATAAGATAGACGCAATAGCAGCAGCGCTCTGGAAAGCGCCGAGCGAGAAGAACTGGAGGGCTTTTGCATCGGCATTGAAAAAGAGCAATATAAAGTACTACAAAATAATCTTTGCCAATGAGGGAAAGCTCAACAAGATGCAAGACATTACAAAATCTGTCGCAGAGCTTTACGATGCAAAATACAAACTAGTAACCAAAGTGCCTATATTCAAAAATGGGGGAAAGAGGACAAGAGGGGCAACGATATACTTGATCGGACTTCAGGTCTCGAACAGGGCGAACTAAATGATAGCACAAGATCTCAAAGTATTGGAGGAAAGGAGCATTTATGTGATCAGAGAGGCGGAGATGAAGTTCAAGAACGTAGCCGCGCTATGGAGCATGGGCAAGGATTCCACAACCATGCTTGCACTTACGAGAAAGGCCTTCCTGGGAAAGGTGCCTTTCCCTGTAATCCATATAGACAACAGCATAGACTTCCCTGAGACATACAAGTTCAGGCAGGACCTTGCAAAGAAATGGAAACTTGACCTCATAGTGGCTGAAAGCGAGATAAAACCAGACCTTGTCGGCTCTGCATGCTGCGGAAAGAACAAGCCCGATACCCTAAAGAAGGTGATGGATCAGTACGGATTCGATGCCTTGATAGTCTCGATAAGGCGGGACGAGCACGGAATCAGGGCGAAAGAGAGGTACATGAGTCCCCGCGACAAGGATTTCAAGTGGAACTACAAGAACCAACCAGCAGAGCTCTGGGACGACTATTCTTCAAAGCTCGATGTAAAGGGGCACATACGCGTGCACCCAATCCTAGATTGGAATGAGATCGACATTTGGCGGTATGTGAAGCAGGAGCATATTCCCGTAAACCCTCTCTACTTCTCAAGGAATGGATATCGATACAGGAGCCTTGGCTGCACCCACTGCACAATACCCTTGAAATCCGAGGCAAAGAGCGTAGACGACATAATAAAAGAACTCGAAACCACCAAGGTAGAGGAAAGATCCGGAAGAAGCATGGACAAGGAGCGCGAATACGTGATGCAAAAATTAAGGGCGCTTGGATATCTATAGTGATAAATTGAAAGGAAATTCTGTATTAAAACGAGAAGACTACCCAGCAGGTTTCAGAATATTATGTATGAATTGTAACGTTTCTAAAGCAAAACATATGCGCCAAGTTAAAGCAGGGTTCGGTGTGTAGGAAATGATAGTAAAGAACATTGCACTATTAGGCCACAAGGACCATGGCAAGTCCACACTGATAGGTAGCATACTGATGCAGACAGGCTCGGCCACAAAAGTGAGGATAAACGAGGCGAAGATGTATAGCAAGAGGCTGGGCAAGCCATTCGAGCCAGCGTTCATACTGGACAGCTTTGCTGAGGAGAGGGAACAGGAGATGACCTATGACACGACCAGGGCGGAGATTAAGCACAAGGATCTAGCC
>DAHVVD010000018.1 GCA_027328265.1 Microcaldota archaeon | reverse complement strand
CGCACTGGGAAGTTCCTTGCGCTTGACAACTTCGGCGTGAAGGCTGATATCTACACGATGGCGAAGGCGATAGGAGGAGGCATGCCGATGGGAGTTACTGTCACAAGAAAGTCGCTGGGTGACATACCTTCAGGAGCTCATGCTAATACGTTCGGAGGCAACCTGGTAGCAGTTGCAGCAGCAGAGGCCTCGCTCAATTATCTCAAGTCTAACATGGGAAGTTTGCAGACAGGGATAAGGGAAAGGTCAAGAATCATAATGAAACGACTGAGTGCCATGAAAGAGAGGTACGAGGTTGTTGGAGACGTGCGTGGCATTGGAATGATGGTTGGGGTTGAGTTCGTCAAGAGCAAAAAGACGAAGGAATACGGGGTGAGAATAAGGGAAGAGGTGCTTTCGGAATGCTTCAACAAAGGCCTGCTAATGCTTCCTGCCGGATTCTCTTCGGTTAGAGTAATACCGTCACTCAACATATCTTACCAGAATCTTGAAAAGGGTCTTAACATTTTCGAAGAATCAGTCAAAAAAGCAGACATGCGATTGAGAAGCACCTAAAGGTATTTGGCGAGATTGAACTGGCCGCTTGTCTCCTGTATCTCCTCCTTGCTGGCGAAGATGCTGCTTATCTCCTCCTTCACCAAGGCCAGCCTCTGCCTTATGTAGGGGTCAAGGTCGTATTTTGCAGCCAGATTGGTTGCCATTCCCAGATACTTCTCTATCCCAGCCTTCGATATCGTAAGAAGTAGCTTTCCTCCGTCTCTCGTACACTTTCCTGTGAGAGGCACCCGCCTGTACTTAGCATTGCAGGATGAGCACCTGAAGTTCTGTTTCGAGAAAGAATGGAGATTGCCTATCATGTCAGGTATGAAGTGGCTTATTATGAGCTTCCTTGCCGCATCGCTCTTGTCTATGGCGTAGATTCTGTCCATCAGCGCAAATTCACCGTCTACCTTATCCTGCATTGTCTTGAACTGGGTGTACTGACTCCTTTTCGGCGAGACCTTTATCGCGTTTATTGATGAGTGGTGTGTAAAGGAGAGGTTGATGAAAGCACTTTCTGTTCCTAGCCTTTTCTCGACTATTCCCACATCAACATCAGAAGGGTAAGCTGACGTGCAGGTTTTGTCGTAGAAGTCTAGGGAATAGCGCTCTGTCACATCCATTGCGTGGACCTCGTCATCGACCTCCTCTGGCAGGACATTCAAAGTCAGTATCAATGGCGTATCCATGGTGCCGCCTACGGTGAGAGGCAGGAATTCCCTTGAGAAGTCTATCAGGGCCTCTGTTAGAAGCATTGTGGTGTCCTCGTCACCGTCGCAGTTCCTTCTCCGCGCAGAGATGGTGTATGGATGGGCGAAACCAACATTGGCTTCTGTGAATCCTATTATTCTGTTCAGCACGCCGCATGAGGTGTGAGGCGAGAGCGTGATCACCAGATGGCCCAGCAGGTCCTTCGAATCCTGAGCGTTGTAGAAGCCTTCCATTCCGTAAAGGCCTTCTAGCATCTGGTCAACGAACCTTGAGACCTTTAGCATGTAGCTTGCACCTCTTCTGCTCATCACGGTGTCCTGGTGCCTCATCTCGACCAGTTGGTCGTCTCTTGCAAGCTCGTTTCCGAGCCAGTCCTTATCATAGCCCAGTTCCCTCAGTTTTTCTACAGTGGTGCCTATCTCAGCAGGGTAGAAGTGGGTCATTGGCACGTCGGTGGCATCGAACCTCGCCGTCCCGTCCTTGAAGATATAGACGCCATTCTGCGCCCTGAGTATTCCTTTCTCGAGCGGCTCTGAGACCTTGTCCTTGCTTGTGAATCCCCTCACCCCTTTCACCACGTCAGGAAGCCTGTTGACCCTAAGCTTCTTCATGCTGTTCGAGACGAGCTTGGCGAGGTCTATTTCCATCTCGCTGTAGCCAAGTGTCTGCACGCCGCACTTCTCGCAGGCTTCATTTGCGGTAACATTACCGCAGGAGGGGCATTTTCTGGATACGAATGCGCGCAACTGGCAATCTGAACAGAATGGTGTTGGTATTACACGTTTGCAGTTGCCACAAGTGTAGTTTGCTATCTCTACAGTAAGCCCTGATTTGAGCTTCTTCGAGTCGATGGCGCAGGCCTTGGTTATGTTCCTCTCATTGCCTCCGTATGAGCCTATCGGGAAGAGTACATGGGGAGCCGGTTTCATGAGCCTCTCCTTGGATTTCTCTGGCCTTCCTATCCTTGCGCCTATGAATGTCGAGCGCTTCATTATGCGGAAAGGCGAGAGCGAGTTTACAAACGAGAGCGAATCCTTAGCTTCGCCGCTCTCGTATTTTTCTAATATTTCGGAAGAAGGGAGCATGACTCCGTCTCTAGAAGCAAAGCCCAACGATGCGGAAAGGCTTTGCACATGGCCAGCTCCTATGAGAATGCTCTCCTTTTCTGCAAGAAGCTTGTGGGGAACATTGAGGAGCTCTAAGGTCCTTTTCGTCTCGCGGATGAATGGAATCTCGAGGTCGCCTATTTCTAGGAGGCGTCTTGTCTTTATGGAAG
This sequence comes from Microcaldota archaeon, assembly GCA_027328265.1. Classification (GTDB taxonomy): domain Archaea; phylum Micrarchaeota; class Micrarchaeia; order Micrarchaeales; family CABMGC01; genus JAJZIZ01. The sequence continues at coordinate 9,541 of DAHVVD010000018.1, read as the reverse complement.
GCTGGAGAGCCATGGCGAGTTGCTTAAGACTTTGCAGGGGGACTGCCTGAAACTCGAAGAGGAACCTTGGATGGATTGGCACGCCGTATTTCATAGATATTTCAAAGGCGTCGGAGAAGTTCAATTGGTCATGGCCTTTCTGCATTTTCCCATTGGCGACATTGAGCTGCTCTTCCCAGTACTCTTCAACGTAACTAGTCTGCTGGAGTATGGTGTTTGATTTCTTGAAGTCTCCATATGTGACTAGGATATCGCCGAGCGAAATTATCTCCTTAACTTCACTTTTGAGCTTCTGCGCCGTCTCCACGTCATTGATCCGGAGAGCCTCGCCTGATTTCAACACTACGAATGGCCCTTCTATGCTGTCCACCGGTACTGCCACGCAGCCTTTTCCGGGGAATTCTATCTTCAGCTGCGTCCCTGTGGCTATGAAGCTATCGGCTATCACCATGGTTGCCGGACTGAAGCCCTTGGCTGCTATCCCTGTGAACCTCGACCTTCCGTACCTGAGCCTGAATCCGCCGAACTTCCCAGGGTATGCAAGTATGGGTCTTCCAGCCACCAACTCCTCTAGGAATACGGATGCGTCTTCTGCGCTCCTTGATTCTGCTATCTTCACGAGCTTTATTATGCTGTTAAGCCAGCTCCAGTCGAGTCCAACGCTGCTTGTCTCCTTCAGCACCTTTTTTGCTTTCTGGGCTATGCCCTCGCACATGACAAGGGGCACTCCTCCCCTGACGCGGTTTGTTATCGGCACTTCCTTGCCAGTGAAATCAAGCCTCTTCATGTTGCTGTGTGCGCCTGCATCTATGTTCTCAGTCGGTACTCCGTCTACGCAGACCGGGCAGTTGTTGGCTATGGCCCTTATGTCATCGTCAGTAGGCCTGTACTGGAGCCTTGCAGCGCGGGTGTGGTAAAGCTCGGCCTCCTCGACGTATCTCTCGACTTCTTCCTGCGTTGCCTTGTAGGCATCAATCCCGAAAAACTTCCTCGCGTAGTCTGCCAGAGCTACTGAGAGCGCCGCTGCTGTGCCTCCTGCGCCTCTTATAGGCCCGGCATAGACGACTGCGATGTAAACAGTGCCGTCCTGGTTCTTGTACTTGTCTATGCTCCTTATTCCTTCGGTGGGAGCGACGAGGACACCTTCAGTTAGTATTGCTGTGCCTACCCTTACTGCGAGCTCTATCCTTCTGATGTCATCGTATTTCGAGAAGGAGTCGTTCTTGCATATCTCCTCGGCAACTTCGAATGCAAGCCTGCTCCTACCTTGCCCTTTGAGCTTCAATCGTATTATGGCGCTTATGCCACTTACCCCTATAAGTCCCTCTACCCTGCTTGCGAGGTCAGGCGCTGGAACTATCTCTGTTTCCTCCTTCGGATCAAAGCCCTTTGACCTGGCCTTCCTTGCGATATCATAGGACCTGTGGAAGTTTTCAGTGAGTGATGAGAAGTATTCTTTTGTATTCATCAGACCATCCTCTCAGATGTGAAATCTAGGCTCAGGATATGGCCTGTGTTTGTCTCGTATACCGGAAGCACCGCTGGCGTAGGAAGCTGTCCTCTTTTGACCTGAATCGGGGTTCGTGACTGCCAGGCGCCGCTGTTTATTATCTGGGTGCCATGGTATTCTGCATAGCCGTTCTTGTGTATGTGGCCCATGTGCAGTATGTCAGGCACTTCGTCTATCACGAGCGAGTCGCTCTTGTTCGGCACTATCGGGTTCTCGCCATATATCGGAGAGATGTGCCTTTTCTTGAGCACCTCGAGCATTGCGGCCTCTGGCTTTGCATAGCTGCAGCCTGGAATAGATTGTATTATCGAGTCTAGGGATGTACCGTGGTAAGCCAGTATCTTTATGCCGTGCAGCGTGACGTATGAAGGGCTGGAGAGGATGTGGACATTGCGCTTCTTGAAATCGCCGATAAGGTCCTCAGTGAGTGGAGGCTGAGGCTCAGCCCTTTGCACTGCGTCGTGGTTTCCAGCGAGCAGGAAAACCTCGATATGATCCGGCACGTTCTCGAGGTAGTCGAAGAACACCGAGTACTGCTTGTAGATGTCTAGTATGCTGAGCTCCCTGTCCTGATTGGGGTAAACGCCTATGCCATCGACTAGGTCGCCGCTTATGACCAGGTATTTTATGTGCTCAGCGATATCGCGCCTTGCTTCCACGTTTCCGTTCAGCCACTCTATGAATTTCACGAAGTGCCTCTCCATGAAGAGCTTGCTGCCCACATGGATATCTGAGGTGAATGCTATTGCCATCTCCTCCTCGGTCTTTTTCGGCTGGTGGACCGGTATGTCTGGCGAGATTATCGAGTTTGCTATTACGAAAGGCGAGGATATCCTTCCGCGTATCGCAATAACCTCGTCGTTGACTATCCTTTGTGCAAACTCGAAGAGCTGCTGGCTTTCCTTCCTTGAAGTACGTTCAGACTTGAGGAAGAGTACTTTGGCAGTAGAGCCCTCGTCCTCAAGTGTTAGCAGTATGTGGCCCTTCTTGGTGGTTATCTTGTCATAGACTATTCCGACTACACTTATCTCCCTTCCGTCTGCATACTGCTTTATGTTCTCTATGCTGCTTACCATCCCAAGGCTGCCTCTGCTGCCATGTTCGAGTATCTCCTTCAGCTTCCTGAACCTGTCTCTGAAATGGGATGAAAAATCCTCCACTGTGGCAGGCGTCTTCTCGGCGTTGATTCTGCGGATTTTATAATCTGATTTTATCTCTTTGGCCAATGGATTGAAATCCTTCTTCTGGAATACCTCTATCTGAACCGGTGCCTTTTCCTCACTCTCTTTCTCGATGATCATGAGGAGCGTGGGCTTATCTAGGATATGTATGCCCTCGGAATCGCCGAAGAACGAGAGAGTATGCGCTGTCAGTGACTCTACGCCTATGCCGCTGATGTCGTTGTCTGTGAGCTCTGCGCTTATTACTACTTTGCCTGCAAGGCGTTGCGCTAGCTCGGCAACAAGGCTGCCACCCTCCATTATATCACAACAAGCAGATGAGGAATGGGATAAGGACATTCTTATATATTTTGCAGAAGATGGGGATAGGAGGTAGCTGGATTATGGAAGGCAATGAGAAGGAGCTTGGCATAACTGCCAAGAAGGCAGAAAATTTCTCGGAGTGGTATCAGCAGGTTCTGATAAAGACGGCCTTCATTGACTACACAGAGGTATCGGGATGCCTGGCGTTTAGGCCTGCTTCTTACAGCGCATGGGAGATAGTCTCGGGGGCAGTTGACAAGGAGTTCAAGAAGGATGGGATAGAGAATGTCTATTTCCCGCTTTTCATACCTGAGAAGTTCCTCCAGAAGGAGAAGGAGCACGTGGAGGGCTTCAGCCCTGAGGTCGCGTGGGTGACAGAGACTGGAAACACGAAGCTTGATGAGAAGCTCGCAGTTAGACCGACATCTGAGACCATAATGTATCCAAGCTACTCGAAGTGGATAAGATCCTGGAGAGACCTTCCGATGAGGTATAACCAATGGAACAATGTGGTTAGGTGGGAGTTCAAGCACCCGACACCGTTCATAAGGTCAAGAGAGTTCCTCTGGAACGAGGGACATACGGTATTCGCTAAGGAGGGAGAAGCCTCAGCGGAGAGAAAAACTGTCCTGAAGATATATGAAAAAATATTGAAAGAGTATCTAGCACTTCCAGGAATACTAGGCAAGAAGACCGATTCGGAGAAGTTCGCAGGAGCTGTGGCAAGTTTCAGCATAGAGCACGTGATGCCGGATGGGTGGGCTATACAGGGGCCTGATTTCCATTCCGATGGCCAGAATTTCTCTAAGGCATTTGATATCAAGTTCCTTGACGAAAGCGGAAAGACAGAGTACGCGTGGCAGAATACATTCGCAATCTCCACAAGGGAGCTCGGAGTAATGGTTGCAACACACGGAGACGATAAAGGACTCATACTGCCGCCTAGAGTTGCATATGTACAGATAGTGATAGTGCCGATCTACAAGAAGGAAAAGAAAGAAGAAGTGCTAGCATACGCAAAGAAGGTCGCTGCCGCATTGAAAAAATTCAGAGTAAAGCTGGATTCAAGAGAAGGATATTCCCCTGGGTTCAAGTTCAGCGAATGGGAGATGAAGGGCATACCCCTGAGGATAGAGGTTGGTGAAAGAGAAGCCTCGTCAAACAAAGTGACACTGGCAAGAAGGGATACTGGTGAGAAAGCGGGAGTAGATATCGAAGATCTTGGCAAAAAGTCAAAGGCGACGCTAGAGGAGATTCATGAGAACCTGTACAAGAAGGCATTCGACTTTTTGATGGGAAGCATACATGAGGTTAAGGATTATGCTGAATTCAAGATAACGTTGGAAGAGAAGAAGGGCATGATACACGCTTCTTGGTGCGGAAGCGCAGAATGCGAGGCGAAGATAAAGGAGGAGACTGGAGCAAAGATAACGAACATTCCTTTCAAGCACTGCAAACAGCACGAGAAGTGCGTTTACTGCGGAAAGAAGGGCAGGCACATGGCAAACTTCGCCAAATCTTATTAGTCCCAAGGATTATTAATCTGGATATCCTTAGATAGAGGAATAGCCCCGTCATCTAGTGGCCAAGGATAATGGGCTTTGGACCCATGTACACCAGTTCGAATCTGGTCGGGGCTGTCGTTATACTTAAATATCTATCTTGTGCAATATATATGTAGCCTTTTGGCTATTGGCTCGGCGGCGGTGGGATTCGAACCCACACATCCATCTCGGGACCTCGTTTTTCAGACGAGAGGGGTACATTACCTTTATACGCCGCCTTTAAGCCAGCCTAGGGCTACGTTCTTCTTATTTGTATACTAGAGTATATAAATAGCCACTTCAGTATAAGATTGCAGGTCAGTGACATCTCAGTTAGATCCAGAAAGAGTATGCAGTCTAGGCGTCTAGGTAGTAGTAAACCTCCATTGGGTGCGGGTGCTGAGCCAGTGTAGAGATTTCTTCTCTCTTTATGTCAAGATATGTGTCTATGAACTGCTGGGTGAAGACAGGTCTCAGAAACTCGTTGTCAGACTCTAGTTCGTCTAGAGCCTCATCAAGTGATCGTGGCAGCCCTTCTACGCCTAGTTCCTTCCTCCTTTCCCTTGAAAGGTGCCAGATGTTCTCGTCAAGGTGCTGGGGAGGCTCCTTTTTTTTCTTTATCCCGTCGAGTGCTGCCATAAGCAATCCGGAGAACAAAAGATATGGATTCGAGGTCGCATCAGGAGCCCTATATTCTATCCTCTTTGCTTTCTCCATTGTCTTGAAATGGGCAGGCACCCTTATCAATGCGCTCCTGTTCGACTTGCTCCACGCTATGTATACCGGAGCCTCGAAGTCAGGAATCAGGCGTCTGTAACTGTTCACAGTAGGAGAGGCTATCGCTGAAAGGGCTCTCGAGTGCGAGAGTATTCCTCCGATAGAGTATCTGCCAATCTGGCTTAGCTGTGCATAATCGTCGTTGGGGTCGAACATGTAGTTTGTCTTGCCGTCAGAGCTCCAGAGGCTGAAGTGGGTGTGCATGCCTGTGCCATTGTCCCCTTGCATTGGCTTGGGCATGAAGGTCGCTACCTTGCCGTACTTTGCAGCAACATTTCTCAGTACATATTTCATGGTTTGGACGTTGTCCGCGGTATTTACTAGTGTTGAATATGCAAAGTTTATCTCCCCCTGTCCTGCTGTTGCGACTTCATGGTGAGCTGCCTCTATCTTGAACCCGAAAGTATTAGCAAGGATATCTATTGCCTCAAGTCTTACATCCATAAGCTGGTCCACAGGAGGAGTGGGATAATATCCCTCCTTGTACCTGACAATGAATCCGCCGGTTCCCTGCCAAGGCGCTTCAGACGAGCTTATCTTGTATCCTGTCCCGCTCTGAGGAGTGGCAACATCAAGATCGACTCTGTCGAAGATGAAGAATTCGGGCTCAGGGCCGAAGAAGCTTTTGTAACCCAGACTTTTCTGGTACTCTTCAGCGGCCTCAGCCAGTCCTCTTGAATCTCTTTCGAACCTGCCTCTTCCTCCGCCCCAATGGATCTCCGTAAGTATCCTGACTGTGTTCGCTGTCCAAGGTATAAGTGCGATGCTCTCTGGAATCGGGACGAGAAGCATGTCGCTCTCATTTATAGTTGTGAAGCCCTTGATGCTGCTGCCGTCGAGTTTCGCGAAGCCCTGCTTGAAAACCTCTTCGTTGAAAGCCGATGCTGGGACAGTTATGTGGTGCAGTTTCCCCATCAGGTCAGTAAACTGCAGATCCACCCACTTTACCTTATTCTCTTTCAGAAATTTTAATGCCTCTTCTACTCCCATCAAACCACCACCCATAGCTATAGATAGTCGGTTTTAAATATCTTCTTTGTTTTGGGGTGAATTTATTTACCCTCGAAATAGTTGTTTTTTTTCATGATAGAGAATGCTTTGTGTAGACTCCACTTCACGTTATCAAAGGTCTTCAAGCCGTCTATCTCGGATTCTTTAATCCACTGGGTCTTATGTTTCTCTGTGTTCTTGTCCTTTTTCATGGAGGTGAGTTTTGCAAGATAGACCATGTCGAAGTGCTCATGCTTTCCTTCCTTGTATTCCACGTGCTGTTGGAGTATTGTGAAAGGCCTGGGGAGCTGGTATGCCCTTTTGTCTGCCAGAAGCCTGCCTTCCTTCTGGTCAGGGTTTAAAATCTTTATCTTCATTCCTGCTTCTTCCTTTGCTTCGCGCATCACAGTTTCATAAGGAGTCTCGTTTTCCTCCCTATGGCCTCCACAGTAAATCCAGAGGTTGAATTTCTTGTGATGAAGTAGGAATATCTTCCTTCTTTTGAATACGACAACTGAGCCGCATATGCAAACTTTATTCATTTCACCATCCAGAGAGATTTAGTAAGTCTGGTTTATATTATTTTGTATAAACTTGTTAGGTTTGGGGTGACGCATTAACCTTATATGAGTTATCAGCCATAAACAATCAGTGATGAGACTGAGGTATTTCTGATTCGTGATGAGAAGATAGTCTCTGATGTGTTTATGACAAGGAAGCTCTACTGGGAAGACGCGCACATGAAGGAATTTAACGCGAAGGTAGCAAAATCAGTAGACACCGCAGTCGTCTTGGACCAAATCACGTTCTATCCTACAGGAGGAGGCCAGCAGAACGGCACAGGAAAACTTGTTGCTGGTGAGAAGGGGTATAGGGTTGCTGACATAGTCGGCTCCGACATCCAGACAGATGGAGGGACCCATGTCTTGAATACGGAAGAGGTTGGAAAGATACGTCTCAGCAAGTTTGACAGCAGGGGCTCCTGGAGAAAGAGAATGGAGATAGTGCTTGGATGGTCTTCAGAGGCCGAAGATGAGGTACAGGATGCCACTTGTTATCGCTATCACGCCAAGTGCCGAGATGAGATAGGAGATGTTTGACTTTCTTGCTATCTTGATGAGGAAATCTATCAGGAAAAGGCTCGCTATGGTAGCTGTTATTATCGCAATCACAAGCCCCAAAGTGCTTATCCCTGCAAGAGCGGCAGTCACATTTGCCTTGGATGCCACAATCGTGAGCAGGAAAGCTGCTGCTGTGGCAAAAATACCTATGATGAAAGAGAGCCTGAATGCCTCGTCGGCTTCGATGTCGAGAAGAAGAAGGGTACTCGTCGTAATACCTGACCTGCTTACTCCAGGAAGGGCTGAGATTCCCTGCATTATGCCGACAACTATGTAGTCCCTCATGCCCATGCTCTCGAACTTCCTGAGGTTTGCGCCTGCTTCGTGCCTCTTCCTTGCGTAATGTATTATGAATGCGTCAGCTATCAGGACTAGACCTATCAGAATCATAGGTAAGCCGATAGGTACGCTGGTCAGCGAGTCGGCGTACAGGTATAGCGGCGCTCCTATGATTCCGGTGATGATTGTGGTGGTTAGGGCGTAGACGAAGAGCTTTCTCCGCATTGCGTCCTTCGAGCCGAGAAGCACCGTAATCAGAGACCAGAGCTCTCTTCTGAAATAGATTATTGCAGCGATGAGAGTACCTACCTCCATGAAGAGGCCGAAGGTATAGGCCTGGGAGAAGTTAAGCTTGAGAAGAAGCTGCGTGACCCCAAGCACCTGGGTTTTGCTGCTTATTGGCAGCCATTCTGAGATTGCTTGGACTAGTCCTATAATCACTGAAACAATAATTTGGTAAATGGTGGCCATCTAATCTTTTGCTCATAGTTTGTTTCGTGATTTTTATATAAGCTTGCCTTTCTTATCTATTCTCCAGATAGTTCCATATTCTGTATCTTCGATGGCGATGCCGTTCTTTGAGAGTTCGTTCCTTATCTGATCTGCTTCCTTGAAGTTTGATGCCTGCCTCAATTCCTCCCTTCTTTTAATCTTCTTCATTGCTGCTTCTGAAGGGACTTCCTTGTACCAGTCATGTTGCAGTATGCCTATAATTCCAGAATACTCAAGTATGGAAGTTATGGCCTCTTCTTTTGCTCTCTTTCCTAGGCTTCCTTCCTGTTCGACTGTGTTCCTTGATTCCGTGATTGCTTTCCAAAGAACAGAGATTGCCAGCGGCGTATCAAAATCGTGGTTCATAGCTTCTGTAAAATCACGCTTAAGGTCTGCTGCTATTCTTTCGACTTCCTTGTCCGCATCTGATTTCTTCTCTTCTGCATTATACAAGACTCCTAGCGCACCATATAGAAAGCGCAGTCTCCTGTCAGCATTTTTTATTGTTTCTTCTGAGAAATCTATCTCTTTCCTATAATGTGTGGATGAGACCATAAGCCTCAGCGCTTCGGCATCGTATTTCTTTAATATGTCTCTTATTGTTATGAAGTTCTTGAGGCTCTTGCTCATCTTCTTGCCGTCCACGTTAAGCACGCCGCTGTGCAGCCAGTATTTAACGAAGGGCTTTTTGCCGAAGGCAGCCTCAGCCTGCGCCAGCTCATTGGTGTGATGGGGAAAGAGGAGCTCTATCGCACCTCCGTGTATGTCGTACTGGGGCCCGAAGATTGAGTGGGTGATTGCCGTGTCTTCTATGTGCCATCCAGGCCTGCCTGTGAGTTCAATCTTTTTATTCTTTGACGAGACAGTAATATTCCAAGTTGGCTCTCCTGGCTTTGAAGCCTTCCAGAGGGCGAAATCGTATGGCTGTCTCTTGCCCTCCCCAGGCTCTATTCTGTGCTCGGTAAGCTCTTCGAGCTTCATGTGCGAGAGCTTGGTGTAGTCCTTGAATGTGTCTACATCATAGTAGACGTCGCCTCCTGCCACATATGCGTGGCCTTTTTCGATCAGCAGCTGTATCTGCGATTCTATCTCCTTGATATAGGAGTGGGATCTTGGGAACTTGTCTATGCTACCCTTCACATCTATGGCATCCATGTCTTCCATTAGCCTTTTTTCGTATTTCTCGGCAAGTTCAGCGGGGCTGATTCCTGCCTCTTTGGCTCTCTGGATTATCTTGTCATCAATGTCGGTTATGTTCTGGATATATGTTAGGCCGTAGCCCTGGCGCCTGAGCCACCTGGCTATTATGTCGAAATCGATGTAGTTCTTGGCGTGGCCCAGGTG
>DAHVVD010000017.1 GCA_027328265.1 Microcaldota archaeon | reverse complement strand
CTTTCGGAAAGGGCATTCAATTGCGGAAAGTGCGGAATGTCAAAGGACAGGGACATAAACGCATCAATAAACATACTCAAGAGAGCTTTGAACGCAAAGCGTTCAAATTTTGACAGCTCCGCTGTCAAAGCTACCCTCGGACAGAGGGGAAGTCACGCTCAGGGAGAGAATGTAAGACCTCAAAGTGAGGCGACTCTCGATGAACTGAGAACCGATAAATCACATCCTTTGCAGGGTGCAGTGATTGCATGACTGCAGAGGAAGCCCACACCGTTTACGGGTGGGAGGATGTCACGCCTGCATATAAAGGATACTCAACGACAATACCAGAACCCAATAAATAAGATTATAAACCTGATGCAGGCTAACTCTCTCTGGCCCAGTAGCAGTGTTCACCATGAGTAGCGTTACGGTTAGGATAGCAGGAGCCAACGGAGACGGGGTAGAATCCAGCGGCGCACTTGTCCTAAACGTAGCTGCGAAGAACGGCCTCCAGGCATACGGCTACCGAGGTTACCAATCGATAATAAGGGGAGGCCACGTCTGGTACCAGATAAGGATAGGCGATGCAGCAGAAAAACTACAGAGCCACGGGGAGAAGATAGACATGCTCGTAGCCCTCAACCAGGATGCAGTAAACAACCAGGCAAGCCATCTCAACGATGGCGCATGCGTGATATACGACCCTACAAAGACAAAGGTCGACGCAATAGACCCGAAGAAATACAAACTGATACCCCTACCAATGCTCGACATAGCAATTCAAGTGAGCGGCGATCCGATAATGAGGAACGTTGCATGCATAGGAACTGTGCTCAAACTCGTTGGGATAGAGTTCAGCGCATTTGAGAAGGTCATAGAGCAGATGTTCACGAGGAAAGGGGAGAAAGTAGTAGAGAACAACATAAAGGTAGGACAAAAGGGTTATACTTTAGAGGGTGTGGAGACGATTTACGGCTTAAAGGCAGATGGCAAGCCGAGGTACGCGCTGGATGGCAACACTGCCATTTCCATAGGGGCGTATGCAAGCGGGTGCAAGTTCTACGCGGCGTACCCTATGACTCCTGCGAGCAGCATACTTCACTGGTTCGCTGCGCATGCAGACCGCGGAGCTTTCTTCAAGCAGGTTGAGGACGAGCTCGCCGCGATAAACATTGCAATAGGCGCTGCAAATGCTGGAGTAAGGGCGATGTGTGGCACGAGTGGAGGAGGCTTCTCACTTATGGCTGAAGGATTGGGTCTTGCAGGAATGCTTGAGACGCCTCTTGTAGTGGTGGAATCGCAGAGGACAGGGCCCAGCACAGGACTTCCGACTAAGACAGAGCAGGGAGACCTTCTCTTCATCATGCACGCCTCGCAGGGCGAATTTCCAAGGATAGTAGTTGCTCCAAGAAGCGTTGAGGAATCTTTCTACATAGCAAGCGAGGCTCTCAACCTTGCAGACAGGTACCAATGCCCCGTGCTTATAGTCATGGATCTCTTCATCTCAGAACGCATCGAGACTATCGATGAATTTGACCTCGACTCAATAAAGATAGACAGGGGCAAGGTCGTTACAAGCAATCCAGAACCAGGAAGATTCAAGAGATATCTTTACACAGAAGATGGCATCTCGCCAAGGGCATTTCCGGGAACTCCAGGAACTGAATATGTCGCCCCAAGCGACGAGCATGATGAATATGGGGACTTGATAAGCGATGCGCTATCCGGAGTGGACAAGTACGTGGAAGTAAGGAGAAAGATGATGAAGAAAAGGATGACCAAGATAGAGACTATGCTCAAAAACGAGAGCATCTTCGTCCCTCACGTCTTTAACGAAGGGGCTGAGTGCTTCTTCGTGACGTTCGGCTCCTCTACCGAGCCTGTGATGGAAGCAGTTAAGCTCCTCAAAGAAAAAGGCCACAACATAGGCGTAGTCTCATTCAACTACCTGATGCCTCTTGACAAGGCCAAGACAAAGGCGATTCTGAGCGGAAAGAAGCTCATAGACGTGGAGGCCAACTACACAGCTCAGCTCGCGCAGGTGATAATGATGAACACTGGCATAGACATCGATGACAAAATACTTTATTACGACGGCGAGGCAATAACTGGGGAGAGCATAGCAGAGAGGGCAGTCCCATTGATGTGAGAGAATGGCAATAGAAGCTACTACAAAACAGGTTTATGCGTCAGGGGTGAAGCCCATATGGTGCCCAGGCTGCTTACTCGGCGAAACACTAGTGATTTCCAACCCTTCAGCAAAACAGATTATGGACGTTGAGGTCGGGGAGAAAATACTTACTGCAGATGGCACATACAAAACTGTTGCTGCAAAAATCGAACACAGGCATGAAGGATTAATGTACAATATACGGGTCAAGTCTTTTGGTAGCCTGAGCGCAACCCCTGAACATCCGTTTGTAGGAGTTAAAAGAATAAAGAAAAAACATCATAATCAAGTCTTTTCAGAACAGAAGATAGAAGCCTCCCAGTTAAGCAAGGGCGACTACCTTGTTTTTCCAATAATGAAAGAAATAAGGGATATTGAAACTTTTTCTTTAACTTATGCCAAGAAGGAAAAGGATACAAGGAGCAAGCCATTGCCTAACGAGACAAGATTGGATGAAAATTTCCTCAGACTGGCAGGATACTACATTGCCGAGGGAAGTACGCATAGAAGGGAAATTATATTCAGTTTTAATAAAAATGAGAATGAGTTCATCGACGACGTGAAGAAGTTGATGAAAAAGATATTTGGGCTAGAAGGGCGTTTAAGGTCTAAAAATAGCAAGATCCAAGGAGTAGACGTCATATTCAACTCTTCATGCCTTTCCGAAATTTTCAAAGGACTTTTTGGAGATTCTGCCGAGACAAAACACATGCCACATGAGTTTATGTTCTTGCCATATGGGAAGCAAGCCTGGCTACTGCGTGGTTTGTGGAGGGGAGACGGTTGCTTTATGGAGAAAAAGGCGGAGTATACGACCATCTCTGTTGTACTCGCTGAACAGATGAAGCTTTTGCTCCTTAGGTACGAGATAGTGCCAATTATTCGTGCGGAAGAGGCACATGGTACCCACAAGAAAGCCTACAGATTATATGTCTCCGATTGCAACGATTACAATAAGCTTGCAAATATTGTAGGAATGCCTTGTCATAGGACAAGCAAAGAAGTAAGCTGTTCTTCTATTATAAAAAACGGAAGGGTTTATCTGCCAATATCAAAAATCGAAACCTTCCCTTACGAGGGCCCTGTCTACGATTTAACTATGGATAGCTCAGACCACACATTTGTTACAAATGTCACAGCTTCTGGGAACTGCGGTGACTTCGGAGTCTACGCTGCAATCACAAAGGCGCTTACCGACCTTAAGGTTGACAAAAGCAATGCGGTTATCGTTTCAGGAATAGGATGCAGCTCTGCCATGCCGCAGACGTTCAGCACCTACGGAATGCACAGCCTTCATGGAAGACTTGTGCCAGTGGCCAGCGGAGTAAAGCTTGCTAATCATGAACTCACAGTAATAGGAACAGGAGGCGACGGCGACGGATACGGAATAGGGGTCGGTCACCTCATCCACGCAGCAAGGAGAAACATCAACCTGACCTATATAGTAATGGACAATGAGACCTACGGCCTCACAACTGGACAGACCTCACCCACTGCAATGATGGGCCACAAGACGAAGTCGACGCCGTTTGGAGTGATAGAGATGCCTATCAATCCTCTGGCGCTCGCAATAAGCGCAGGAGCAACTTACGTAGCAAGAGGATTTTCCGGGGATCCAATCCAGCTCGCAGAACTAATAAAAGGCGGAATACAGCACAGGGGATTCTCCCTGATAGATGTCTTCAGCCCGTGCGTGACATTCAACCACGACAACACTTTCGAATGGTTCAGGCCAAGAATCTACAAGCTTGACCAGTCGAACCATGACCCCTCGAACATGATGCTAGCACTCGCAAAGGCTGTTGAAGACCAGCAGTCCAACTGGACAAAGATACCAATAGGTGTTTTCTACAAGCTCGAAAAGCCGACCTACGAAGACCTTGACATAACCCTTCAGAAAGGACCTCTGATAAAGCAGCCAGACCCCACAAAGGAGCAGGTGCAGAAGATCTTAGATGAGTACAAGTAATTGTGGTGTGCCGTAGCCTCTCTTCTGTTTTAACGGCATTCGACTAAGCGGCGATTTATCGCCTTGCATGCCCATCGCCTGCGCATCGACCGTTTCATCCGCACCGGCGCGCTCGTTGCGTCATCGCTTATGCGCCGCAGCGGTACGTTTCTGTTCCGAATCAGGCCTTAAGCCAAGCAGGCTCAGCATGGAGAGAGCTTCCTCAGTCATATTGACCGTAAGCCGTCCGCACACCACGCAAGGTTTAAAGCCTTTCATATATTTAATGCTTGCGATTCGATGGCAGGAATAGACGCGCTTAGTATAATCGAGGTAGCTGTTGTAGCTCTCCTCATCCTCTTCCTTGTGTACATAATACTCAAGATAGGCAAGAACCTACTCAAGTGGGTCTTCGGGATAATAATAAACAGCATACTAGGCTTCGTAGCCATCTTCCTGCTCAACTACTTCTTCGATGTCGGGCTTCCGATAAACCTGGGTGCCCTGATAGCTACCGCGCTATTCGGCCTCGCCGCCGTTGGCACAATGCTGATACTAAAGCTGGCTGGGGTAATAGGCTAGATCACTTGGCAAGATCTATATCCGCCTTCTGTATAGTCTTCCTCTTAGCGTGGGCTGCCAGGCTCACAGCCTTTTTTGCGAGAGAATAAGCATATCTGTCCACAAGCTCTGAAAGCTCTAAGGCAGCCGAATCGCTTACCCTTTCTGCTCCAGCATCCTTGAGTATCTTTCTGGCAGTGAGCTTGCTGATTGCCATGAAAAGACTATATAACTCACAACTTAATAACTATCGCTCAAAGGATGATTGCATTGAGATAAGAAACCTTGACAACGGTGATCTCGGCCAGCTTTTCGCTCTTGTCACGAAGGTTTACAAGGAACTTCCTGAATCAATGTGGTTCGACCACGAGCCAAACCTTGACGAATTCAAGCGCCTCTTCAAGGAGAAGATTGACGAAGCTCTCTCAGAGAAATCCATAGATATTGTAGCCTCTGAAGGAGGGAGGATAATCGGCGAATGCGAGGTGGTGAGAAAGTTCGATGAGATCGGCTTTCTGGGACTTGTAGTCTCTAAAGACAGCAGGTGCCACGGAGTTGGCAGTGCTCTTCTTTCTCATGCCGCGAAGAGATGCAGGTACATAAACGCCTCAGTAATCAGGGCAGAGGTCTCATTAGGAAACAAAGAGGCGGTAAGATTTCTTCAGGACCGCGGCTTCGTGCTCGACATCTCCAAGGAAAGGCATGATGAGCGCCTGAAAAGGAGAATTATTGTCTTGGAGAGGCACGCTTAGACAGAGCCGTATGTAGTCTCCTCTGTTCCGTTTGACTGCGAAATGAGCACAGAAACATAGCTTACAGAGTTCGCCGTAGTGTAGTTGACTAGCCAGACCTTGGTGTAGTTCGCATTGTTGAAGAATATGGTTCCGTAATAGTTGGCCCTGACAACTACCCCTCCGAAACCATACTTCTCTATGAACTTGTTTACTACTGAGAGATTGAGGAGATGAGCCTTAGTTATTGCGACAGGGTAAGAGCCAATCGGATACGGCTTGCCTGGAGTTATGCCATATATCAGGCAGTTGCTCGTGTATATGTTGTCAACCCTGTAGACGAAGCCGTACTTTGGATAATCAAATGAATAAAGGTAATATGAAGGGCATGGAGAGGTCTCATTCGTTACCACCGAGGTGACGATGTGCCAGCTTCCCAAGTACTGTGATGGCGTTGCGTTGGTAACATTCACCACTGCGCCAGGATTTGCATTCTGGAGATCGTGCAGGACCAGCGATTCGGCCTGCGCCTCGGTGACCTGCTGGCCGAATGAGACGTACTTGCTGAGTGAGTAGCCTGCGAATACCGCGATTACTATAACTGCGACCACTATGGCTGTCTTTGAGAGAAGGTCCATAATTTAGTATGAATAAGCAAGATTTAAAGGAGTATCCTCTGGCTAGACCACTGTGCTGTTCACCAGTATTCCCTGAGTCTCGTTCGCCGTGCTGCTCATGTAGAAGTTTCCAGCCGCTATAAGTGCATTAGGTATCTGGTTTCCTGATACTACTGAGACGATTCTCACGCTCGCGTTATCACAGGAGAACGGGCTTAGGCTTATGCTTGTGTTCGCAAATGTGCTCGCTCCGTAGCTACCCTGGCCATTGCTTGTGTTATAATGGTTGATAAGGACAGGCCTGTCGTTGACGAGGAGCTCCACATAAAGCTGGCTGTTCTCTGGCGAGACTATCTGGAAGTTGAGGTAAGGCTCAGTTACCTCGAAATTATTAGATGTGAGGTTACCTGATTTGAATAAGCCTCCGTTC
Organism: Microcaldota archaeon; assembly: GCA_027328265.1. Taxonomy (GTDB): domain Archaea; phylum Micrarchaeota; class Micrarchaeia; order Micrarchaeales; family CABMGC01; genus JAJZIZ01. Next base: position 10,007 of record DAHVVD010000017.1, on the reverse strand, counting down.
TGGTAAGTTGTTGCAAAGAAGAGTGCTCCATACCCTGACCACCTCGCCTTGTAATAATCGCCGTTCCTGTTTGCGGTTGTTATGTTTGTGGGTGCGGTGCCGAATCCTGATCCCTGAGTTATCCATCCTGCGAATGTGCCTGTTGAGAAGTTGCCATTGTATATCTCCACCTTCTTATCAGAAGATTGGCAAGCAGCAAGCGCGTACCGGCTCGATTGGACTTTGTTGTTTGCATTGTTTGCAGTAAGCGTGGGTATTGTGGCCTTGCCAGATGGCGTAGCCAGTGACGAACTGGCACCTGATGGCGTAGCCAGTGACGAACTGGCGCCTGTCTGGTTTGCGTTTACCGAGTTGCAGTCAACCTTGGAGATTACTGGTATAGAGTTGCCTGCGCTGAATGAGGCTATCTTGTAAACTACGAAGGAGGAGAGGGTGTAGAGTATTATCGCAATTATGCCGCCGACAAGCATGCCCATTCCCCATCCTTGCATTGAGCCCTTCAGGTTGCCCGCGGCTGGAAGAATGTGGGCAACAGCGTAGAGGACCGCGCCGAGCACAAACAGAAATATCGCGATAAACCCGATTACAGTGGCTATCGTTCCCAGGATTCCGCAAACTGTGCTCTGTATCTGCAAAGTGTCAGAGGCTGCCGCAACAAGCGATATGACAAGAAACGAAACTGCCGCGAAGAGGGAAAGAGTAAAGCCTGCGTTCTTATTCCTATCTCGCATCGCCAATAACCTATCCGATATGGGCTAAAATGATATATATAATTATCCAATTCGGCAGCCAGCCAAAGCTCATCAGGTTGAGGCAGCCGAACAGTATTGATCAGTGACGTTGAATTTTTTACCGTCGCTTGACAACACTGAAGGCGCAGCCAATAAGTAAAAGTTGCCATATTTTGTCATGCCTGACATCTCAATAGGTGTAGCACCACTAGCGCCCAAGCTTGTATTCTCTATCTGACCATTTTCGTCTTCGTACCTAACACTTGCATTTGTGAAAGCCACACTGCCAAAACCAGCTAGCGGATGAAAAACAGAGGATTCATTTACTGAAGGCCTCTCCACTATCAACGCCGCTGAAAAATGAGGCGCAGAATTTTTAGCCTCCTCTCCATAACTTATGTCTATCGAGCGGGCAACTCCTTTCCTTGAGCGATTCATAATGGATAACCTGAACGTATTATCTGCGACCCGAAGCCTCTCCACATTCATTCCTATCACATCTCCAGGCCTGATGACAAAATCATCCAACACCCTGTCCCTACTGTCATCCCGCAGCTGATAGAAGGCCTTGTAAATCTGCTTTCCACGCATGTCTTCTTGGCTGTGTCCAGAGTTCTCTCCACCATGCGACGCGATGTATTTTCCGAATATGCCTATCTGGACCAGAGAAGGTCCATGCTCCTTGGCTGGCCCGTCCCTGATTAAGCCTACCCATATTCCCAGCACAGGGTACGAAGCTACCCTGTACTCTGAGCCACTGTCCCTTGTGGCTTTATATACGTCGCATCCTGCATCTATCTTAGGAACTGTGAAATCAGTGCTTACCCCAACGAAATTAAGCTTACCTCCTTCTGCCTCTTCCCCTGCCCAGTTCCTGCTCTCGATAGGCGCAGTCGCAGCAGTAATAGGCAGAGAATTCGTAAGCTGAGGGAGGGGAGTTATAGCAAGCAACGCAGCAGTAGCCACACATCTTGCAGCATCCCCTATCCTGTTTCTCCTCAAATGCTGCTTAAGGCATTCTATCCTCGGAGATATGACCTTCTGAGCTGCCTCTCGCATGATATATCTGACTGCCATAATCTTATAGAACTAGCCTATGAAAAGGAGGCATGCCTGGCTTCCCGCGGGCTTATCCTTTTAGCTTTTTCAGGGGAATAGTAGCTCCATGGAGGTTCTCCACTCGATGCCGCCTTACACCCTCTTCGGCGTAAGGGGCCTGAAGTACAAGGACGCGAGGATAGCAGTGCTTCCCGTGCCCTACGACTCGACTACATGCTACAAGGCAGGGGCGAGGGACGGACCTCACGCGATAATAGACGCGAGCAGGAATATGGAGTTCTACAGCGAAGAGTTCGACGCTGACCCAAGCTCAATAGGCGTTTATACTCTTGACGAACTAGAGCCGAACATAAATTCAGCAGAGGAAACGATCAAGAGGATAGAGAAGGACGTTGGCATGATAGTAAGCGAGGGGAAGATTCCTCTCCTCCTCGGAGGCGAGCATTCGATAACCATAGGTGCACAGATGGCTCTCGCTAAGAAGTCAAAGGACTTCAGTGTTCTCCATTTCGATGCCCACTCAGACTCAAGGCAGGAATACATGGGCAGTAGATACTCCCATGCATGCGTCACGGCCAGATCTAGGGAGATCTGCGGCAGCGTCTTCAGCGTAGGAGTGAGAAGCGTGCCTCAGGAAGACGCGAAGAGATATGTGGGAGAGATACTCATGAGGAACAAGATGCACGGGATGAGTACTGAGGAAGCTGGAAAACTGATAGTGAGCAAGACAAGGAAGAAAATCTACCTCACAATAGACGTCGATGTCCTCGATCCTAGCGAGATGCCAAGCACCGGCACACCTGAGCCAGACGGACTCAGGTTCCACAAACTTACACAGATACTGAAATACGTGTTGCAGAGGAAAGAAGTGATAGGAATGGACTTCACTGAGCTCTCTCCCATCGGCGGAATGGCGGCGCCGAACTATCTCGTCGCAAAACTTGCCTATCTATCCATAGGCTACGCATTCTGCATGAAAAAAGCAGGGAAGTAATCACGGATAATGAAGAATGCCCAGTGGAACCAAGATGCTTGAAGAGGGAGGTATGCTTCCCGCATAGAGCTGATAAGCCTGTGTAGCGCTCAGCGGGACGTTGTAGACCTGCAGGTTGTATATGCTGCCGTTGAAGAAGTAATTTGTGCTTGAGCCAGGCTCGTATCCTAGGCCGATGCTGTTCGCCACAGTAACGCTGCCGGCGCTTCCAGTGCACTGCGAGAGGCCCCGTTGCACTCCGTTTATGTAGAGGTTGTCTGAGCCGGTGTAGGCGCCGTTGTAGAGCTCTGCTGTGACGTACACCCATCCATTTGCTAGCGAGTTTGAGCTTATCCCATATAGATCAGAGCTGCCTGCGCTAAAGCCGAAGCAATTCTTGTAGAGCCAGAGGAAGTCTGTGCTGCTGAGCGAGAAGGGAATCATGCCGTTCGAAGAGAGCCCGTTAGCCCCGCTCCAGTACATCCAGAACGATGCGGTGTTGTAGCCGTTTGGGATTGTGTTTACTCCTGGAGCGTTTGCAGTGATGTAGCTGCTCTTGCCGTTGAATACTGCGCCATAGCCAGAGAGAGACTGCGGTGCAGGATAAAGCGTGCCGAACGAAGCAGTAGGCATTATGCCATTCGGAGGATATGCGCGCGTGCGCACCCAATAATACTCCATAGCTGTTGGTATGCCACCAATATTTGTATACGCATCATAAGAAAGCGTTAGATAAGTAGTATCTGTTGGAACATCACTTGTAGTAGTTGCTGGTGCAGGATAGCCATTATACCAATATCCTGCTTCTCCACTCAACCATTCCAAGCCCCATATATGATAATTGCTATCAACAGGATTTACACCGTCTAAATTAACATAAGCTGTTCCTGTTTGGACAGAACCTAAAATTTCTGTTGTTGCAAGTTCTGTTCCTTGCCAGCTTACATGGTCTTGGCTTACGCCACTTGCAAGCAAATAAGTTTGTGAAGGAACAAGACCAAAACCTAATCTATACCCCCCAACATTTATTGAATTTCCGTTCATAAATGCTTCTGCTATTATTGGCTGTGAAGCTATTGCAGATGCAGATGCAACATAAACATAATCACCTACGGTTTCTGGCACAGTGAGAGATAAGCCGTTATTTATTGTTGCTGTGCCTCCGCTTGCCGCTGTTACCCATTTGCTGCTTAATGTTGCGCCAGCAAAGTTATCATAAAAGCTAAAGATACTCGCTCCATCGTCATACTGGCCATAGTTCGCCGAGAGCGAGGGCGCCTCTCCTGTAATCTTGTTGTTCATCAGGTTCACGGTGTTCGATGCGAAGCCCATGTACACCGTAAGTTTGGACCCCTGGGCTATTATCGGAGCTATCTTGAGCCAGTAGATCGTGTTTGTGTTAGTTATGCTGTTTCCGCTCTCCAGCCAAGATGGGATAACTGTTCCGTTGGCGTAGAAGAAATCTACGTTCTGCAGCGAATTAGACTCTACTGAATTGTAGGCAACGCTGTTGACCGTGAGCATCTGCTGGAAGCCATGCTGCGTAGAGGAATTCTGGCTGTTAGTCAGGTTTATCGGCACGTAATACTTCACCTGCTGCGGAGCCTTTACGACCCAGAGGACATTAGTGGTTGTGCCTGTGTTATTATTTCCGCTGATGTCATACGCATTGTTTCCGAGCGGCCACCAGATGGAGAGGTTTTTCTCCTCGCCAACTCCACCGGCAAATGCTGTTGCAGTAACAGCAGCCTGCGCATTGGTAAGGTTCTGAGTCAGGAAGGCGTACGCCATGCCGTTCTGGTTCGTGTAGTTTGATGCAAACGCATTCTTAGTCAGCGTGGCGTTTGTCGTCGTAAAGCCTACGAGCATGCTGTTTACGGGATTGCCGAACTGGTCTGTTACCTTTGCAGAAACCTGAGCCACTGTCGGGAAGACCACTGAGTATGGCGCCCCTGTGTTGTTGTTCCCGCTGTAGTCGTTCGTGTCGCCGTTTAGTTGCCACCATGCAACAGCATTAGCAGGGGCTATAGGCGCCCCCGATATTCCCTCGTAGTAGAGTGAGTACTCCTGCGGAGCAGAGAGCTGGGTGTTGTAGACTTGGAGGTTTGCTATATCGCCCTGGAAATAACTGCTGACCACCTGGCTCCTTGCGCCTATCACTGACTTGTTGTATGTGGGCATCAAACTGTCGAACGCACTGACCGATCCCAATTCCGATTGACCGTTGAGGTAGAGAGTGGCCTGCGCTGCCCCTGCGCTGTAGGTGTAGCCTACAAAGTACCATATGTTTGGCTTGACCTGAAGGCCGCTCAGGAAGCCTGCGGTGTTGTACTCTCCTAAGTAGAGGTAGCCGTCATAAACGTTGAGTGAGACCTGCTCGCTCGGCGAGGTGCTTCCGTAGCTGTATATTGTGTACTGGTTGTTGCTCAGAGAGTTCCCAGTGTAATAGATCCATCCGAAGACCGAGACTGCATTCGAGCTTGTCGGTATGTTTGTTGCACCAGTGTTTATGTAGCTGCTCACGCCGTTGAACCTTGCCGCGTGCGCCGCCTGACTAGAGAGTGTGATTGACGCTGCTGTGCCAGCGGAACTGGGGCACTGGACGTCTATGCAGATTAACCCCATGTAGTTCTGTAAGGTCATGTAGCCAGTGCTTATCGAGCTCGAGACCAGCAGGCTCTTCGCCTGCGAGTAAGCTACCGCCTGGATCTTCTGGCTCGCCTGGGTCACATAGACTATGACCTCGCCGTTCTGGAGTACGCTTATGTTGTAGTTGTTAACTCCATAGTTGCTGGAAAGAGTTATGTTGGCGGAGTAGCCGCTGCCAGAGTTCACAGCAGAGTTGATCTGCTGCGCCACGGTCTCGGCAACTAGCTGCGCCTGGCCGAATGACTGCTGATTGAAGACCTGCCCTCCTCTCGATGCGACTATTGCGAAAAGGACTATGAATATAGTTATTATGAAGGTGAAGACAAGCATGAATTCCAATGAGATCTGGATCTTCAGCTAATCCACCTAGATGACCGAAGACATGTAGACGCACTCTATATTGCTGTTGCTCGGGCAGACTGCCTGCGCGCTCACATTGATTATGTATGTACCTGCGTTAGCATCGCCGCCTAGCTGACCGCTCACGTTCACAGGAGTGTATGCAGTGACATAGCTAGGGCCATTGGGAGATCTAGTAACGAAGATGACCTCGTGACCCACCTTGTTTGCAGATGTGCCAATGAAGATGTATTGCACGTCAGGAGGCACCTGTATCTGGACTAGCTGCTTCGCAGGAGGGCCCTCGCTTCCCACAAGAGTCGCCACGCTTGACAGCTTGCTTGCTGCCTGCTGCGCCTCCGCAGCAGAGAGAGAGGCGCTGGAGTTAGAGAGCTGGAGAAATGCTATAAGGACTACGGGAAGAAGAATCGCCAGGCCGAAGGTCATTGTGATGAGGAGCTCGAAGCTTGATTGCGATTTTCTCCCGTTCATTATTCCTCCTCTTCTTCGGATCTTTTTCGCTGTCTCTTGTCCATGCTGATTATCTCCTTCTTCCTCTTAATCTCCTTGTAGGCCTCGTCAGCGAGATCTTTGAATGCCTTCTCTATCGAGAATCCGCGGGCCGATGCCGAGATGGCGCCGCCATTCTGGAACCAGATCCTCATTGTAAGCTCGTAATTCCTTATCTTCTGCTTCTTCACGTGGAATGAAAGACTTTCAACCTTGACCCTGCTGAACCTGTCGAGCTTGTTCACGAACTTCTGGAGCCCGCTCCTTACCTCCTCCTCGTACTCTTTGAGCTCGCCATCCATGCCAGATACTATTATGCCCTTTATGCCCTCTGAGCTCTCGGTGCCCTCGGCTCCTGCGACCCTGAAGATATCCTTTATGGTGACCACGCCCACCGGCTTCCCGCCTCTCTTGACAACGAGCCCCGAGGCGTTTCGCTCCACCAGGCTCCTTATCGCATCGTCAACGTCGTCGTTGTAGTCCGCAGAATTTATGTCGATGTCTGCTATGTCAGCAACCCTGCTTTGCGGCTTTGAGACGTTCTCCATCTTAGCGTTGCCGCGTTCCCTTAGCGTTGCCGAGTATTGTAGTATGCTCCTGTAGCTTATCATGCCGGAAAACCTCCCACTGGCGAGGACTCCTAGCCTGTTGATGCCTCTCTGCTTCATCATCGTGAGTGCCTCCTCTATGCTCTCATCCGAGTCTATCGAGAGGAGAGGAGAGGTCATCACGTCCTTGACCTTGAGCCCTGAAAGCATGCGCAGGGAGAGCAGTGCCTTGAGCATCGCACCCCTCTTCACTATGCCTATCACTTTCCCGCCCTCATAATACGGAAGGGCCTTCGAGCCAGACTCGTAGAAGTCGCGGATAGCCTTCGCTATCGAGGTCTCCATATCCAGAAGAGGCACCTTGGTCGCAAACTTCGCAGCAGCAGCCTTCTTCTCTATCTTGACCCTGCTCCTTTTCGCAACAGATCTCTCGTCTATTATACCATAGTACTCCTTGCCGTTGAGCAGTACTATCGCCTCGTCCATCTTCAGCTTGCCAAGCACCTCTGTCATCGGTGTCTTGTAATCATAAAACAGGGCCTTCCCAATAAATTCCTTCGGAACGTTCTCGAATGCAGTGGTCATCTAATCGCCATAGAAAGGTCTCAGCCTAAATTAATAGTCTTATGCCTATCTTTATATATCATTCTAAAAATTACTCTTCTTCACGCCAGGATGGCAGATCGGCTATGCGCCCGCCTGCAGAGCGGGGTAGGGGGGTTCAATTCCCTCTCCTGGCTTAACTAATATCATTTTCCTATCATTTTCCTACTTACAATATATACAGGACTACATTATCATATACTTATTTATATATTCATATATTTCAATATTATTATGACCATTTACTTTGAAATAACATCTAAGCTGAACATAAAGATACACATAACCGCCGTTTACTGGGAATTCATAATAACGGTAAAACATCCTTCAATGAATGGTTTGGAAAACCTGGTTAAGAAGACGCTTGAAGAACCGGATGAAATTAGAAGAAGCATTAAAGACAAATCCGTATTTGTCTACTATAAAAAAGAAGGCAGACACTCAATTGCGGTCATTTGCAAACATTTAAATGGGCAAGGCTACATAATAACTACATACAAAACAGATAGGATAAAAATTGGCGAGCAAGTATGGAAAAGACAAGAATAATATTCAATAAACTCGGCAATACCTTAGATATCTGGTTTGGAAACCCTAAGAAAGAGGCCATAAGTGAGGAAGCAGACGAAGAAGTTATATTAAAAAAAGATAAAAACGGAAAAATAATCGGGATAGAGAAGCTCAATTTCATCCAAAAGAAGCATAAGGACAAAGAAGGATCCAAGGAAATTCCTGTCCAATTAATTATGAAATAAGCATCAAACCTGATTGTGCCTGAAGCAGCTCGTTATGTGGTCGTTCACCATTCCCGTGGCCTGCATGTGTGCGTAGCAGATTGTAGAGCCCACGAACCTGAAGCCCCTTTCGAGTAGATCCTTGCTAAGCGCATCGGACCAAGGGGTTTTTGCAGGAACCTGTTTTAGGGGGTATTTTCAATTTGAGCTAAACAAATATCCATTTTGTAAAAATGCTGAACTTTGACTATGTTGTAATAAGCGGTTATATTGCGATACTGTTTGGAAGATCGAGAAACACTGAAGATGTGGATATGTTTGTCGACGTTAAGAATAGGGGAATTTTTTATGAATTTTATGAAAATATAATCAAAAATAATTACTACATTATAAATGCAGAAAACAAAGAAGATGCCTATGACTTCCTCAATGAGGGGATAGCCCTTCGCATCGCCGAAAAAGGGGAATTCATACCAAATTTCAAAATAAAACTGCCCAAGAGGGAAATTGATAGGATCTCATTTGCAAACAAAATAAAAGTCAGATTCGGTGGAGTTGAGCTTAACACCTCTGAACTAGAGTTGCAGATAGCATACAAATTATTCTTAGGCAGCGAAAAGGACTATTTGGATGCAAAACACCTATACGGGGTTTATGAGAAATACCTATGTACTATCAAGTTTAAGTCATATATAAAATTATTGGGTGTTAAAGCTAAAATAGTAAAAACAGTGTTAGGCATAAATATAGGCTGATACGTTGAAAAGACGCGAATTTCTTAAAGAACTAGAAGAATCAAAAAAACAGAACTTTGAAGATAATTTGAGATTTGTTACATTATATGTAAAATGGCTCAAAAGCAAAAGCAACGCAGAATGGAGCAGAGAGCAGAAAAGATTCATAGATGAAGTTTACAAAGGTGTGCCTAAGAAAGGAAAGGATTTCTTTAAATGAAGCAATACTATTTATTATTGTATTCTAAACTAAATTATATAGTGATTAAATGGTCTCAGCCTATGTCGGATACGCCCTTCTTGGAATAGGAATAGTCCTGCTAGCGATAACCTTCCTCCTGGGATATGGCATATACCAGAATGAGACCACCCAGTCTATATTCCAATCAACACCAACGGTTTCAGGGAGCAACCTCACCGCAGTGGTGGGCAACACCCTGGCCAACTATCTCTCTCCTCTAAGTTCCTCGATTTACACCATAATCGCCATAATTGTCCTCTTCCTCTTCGCCACAATAGGCTACAAGCTGGCTCTTCTGGGAGTCAACATACTCAACGGCCCGCAGAAGGACAAGAAATGATGATACCATGGACATAGACCTCTTGATAACGGAAGGCAGGGTATTGCAGATACTGAAGAAAGCCAAGCTGATGCAGCTTGCGACCTCAGTGAAGAACCAGCCGAGGGTCTCTAATGTCTGGTTTGGGTTCGACAAGAGGCTCAACCTCTACTTCATGTCAGGCAAGGACATACTGCACAGCAAGGAGCTGAAGAAGAACCCGAAGGTTGCAGGGAGCGTAGCGGTTCAGAAGTTCGCGGTTCCTGGCAAGGCGGTGATGGGCATAACCTTCCAGGGAAAGTGCAGGGAGATTCCAAAGTCGCAGGCAAGGGAGGCATATCGCTTCTATCTGAGGAGCCCAGGCAAAACCATGATCCCTCTCAAGGAGATACTAAGCGGAAAGTCAAGGAGGCGATTATACAAAGTTGTTCCTGAAGTCTACATGCTCTTCGACGAGGTAGACTTTCCAGAGCAGCCTAGGCACACGCTGAGACTAAGGCACTAACCTAACATTTCTCCTATCTTTCATAAATTCTTCCAAATCGATTTTCGCTTCATTTTTATTAC
>DAHVVD010000059.1 GCA_027328265.1 Microcaldota archaeon | reverse complement strand
CTTGCTGAGTATACCAATGCCTTTCATCCTCTGCCTGAAGACAGGGTTGCGCTCTATGAATCTCTCGTATTCAGCTATACGCTTTTCAAGGTAATCCATGAAATCGAGAGTCTTCTCGCCGAAGCCTTTGGGAAGGTCGCGCACTAGGCCGCCAAGCCTCATATTGACGTAGAACATCCTCTGGCCTGTAGCGATTTCAAGTAGCTCGAGCGCCATATCCCTGTCCCTGAAGACCCACATAAATGTGGTGAAGAGCTGGCCGAGGTCATTGCAGATGCTGCCAAGCCAGAAAAGATGGCTTGCGAGCCTTTGCAGCTCGAGGAGAACAACCCTCACGTACTGGGCCCTTTCCTTTACCTCTACGCCAAGTGCTGCCTCGACAGTCGCGACATAGAGCTCATCGACGCTCATGGGTGCTACATAGTCTATCTTCTCCATATACGGAGGCGACTGCATATACATTCTCGTCTCTACAAGCTTCTCCACGCCGCGATGAAGGAAGCCGATATGAGGTTCGACCTTTACCACGGTGTCACCGTCAAGGTCGACAACGAGGCGAAGCACGCCGTGGGTGCTTGGGTGTATCGGGCCTACGTTTATCCTCGTTATAGCCATTCCAACATCTCAGTAAGGCTCAGCCCACTTGAAGTTCTTTCTCAGCGGGCTTGCCTTTCCATCCCATTTCTCCAGTAGCAGCCTCTTTGCCTTCCTGCCCCTTATTTCTATGCCGAACATCTCGCCGAGTTCACGCTCATACCAGTCGGCTGAGATATGATGTTTCATTATTGTAGGCACCCAGAGATCCGCAGGGTCCATGCTGAACTCTATTATCTCGTCCCTGTTCTCGTCCATGTTCCTAAGTATGTATATCGCGTCAAGATGGTCAGAGTAATCAACTGCAGTGATCTTCACTAGGTAGTCAAATCCCTTGCTCTTCATCAGCGAAACCGTCTCTTCGAGGTCTTCACGCTCAATCTTCAATCGCACCACCCACCCTTTTCTGGAGTTTCATTAGCGCGCCGAAGAGATTCTCTGGTCTCGGAGGACAGCCAGCTACATATACGTCTACTGGAAGGACCTGGTCTATGCCGCGCACTATATTGTAGCTCTCCCCACCATGGCCCTCCGCATGTTGCACATTCTCCGAATGCAATTACATACCTTGGCTTAGCCATCTGCTCGTACATTCTCTTGAGCTCGGGTATCATCGATTTCGTAACCCATCCAGCGACGAGCATGACGTCGCATTGCCTGGGTGTCGCCCTGAAGAGGAGATAACCCTTCCTCTCAGCATCGATCCTTGCAGAGCCGAAGCCCATCAGCTCTATGGAACAGCAGGCAAGTCCGAACTGGAGCGGCCAGAGTGAGTTCTGTCTCGACCACTTGACCATGTCTCCTGAGACGGCCTTAGTGAGATCGGAAAGTTTGGAGAAGAGCATGTTGGGCTTTGCCTTCCTCGGGCTCACTGACTGCATCACCAACCTGTCCATCTCCTTCTTCGCGTTCATGAACTCCTCGCTGCTGTGGTCTATTGTGTCCTCCATTAGCTTTCACCTCTGGACAAAAGTATTGAGAATGCCTCGAAGACAAGGCCGCCAAGCGCGAAAATCAGGACTGCGGCGTCAACCTTTCCAGGAACATATCTCGCAACCGCGACCCAGACGAGCAGCACTGCTGCTATGACCTCGAAGGCCAGGAAGGAAGAAAAGTAGTGAAAGTATTCCTTCATTATCGCCAGTCTGTTGCCGATGCTCTCCTCGCTGCTTTCGAAATTAAGCGTGGACGCTGCGTTTGGCTCGTTGCGCCTCCTAACCAACTTGGAAAAAAGAATCAGAGATAGCGGGAAGAGAAGTGAGAAGACCACAAATACAAGTATCGCGATGTAGACTGGCGCCATAAAAAGAGCACGACGAGCAAGTTAATATTTGTTTTCGTTGAGTATGTAGAACTGCTTATAATCGTGAGTGTGGGAATGGAGCTTTCGGCGCGGGCAAAGGGGATCATAAAAAACGGCTCGGTCAACATAAGAGCGACAAGGAACGGCATGTTCCAGCAGCTTACCTTCGCCGTGAAGAGGGCGAGGACTGGAAACATAGAGTACACGGAGCTCTTCACCGAGAGGATGATAGACACTGTGGAGATAAACAGGATAGCGAAGGAGTTCGGCATGCCTGTGGAGGCACAGAATGGGAAGGCTTTCCCTGAAGGGACGACTGCTTCAGACTTTCAAGCTCTTTGAATACGCCTTCAGTATGACGCTGTTCTCCTTGTCTCTGGGGAAGTTTGCACTTATCTTTTCAAGAAGCCTTCCTGGAGTAAGGCCTTTTGTGCAGATTATCACAGTGTTTCCTGCAGAGCCCGGATAACCGATAAGGGAGACTCTGAATTTTGACTTAAGCTGGCGGAGGAGATTGGGTCTTCTGGCGAGCGTTTCTGGAGTGAATGCGTAGTTTATTGCAAATACTCCATGGCTGGAGAGCGCTCTGCCTGCCTTCTCCACGAAGCTCTTCTCCAAGAACTTCCTGGGTATTGATCCGCCAATGTATGTATCCAGTATTATAACGTCATAGTGATTTTCTTTGGTTGCTAGATAATCCTCGCCGTCGCCAACGATTATTTTTGCGTCTAGTCTCTCTGGAAGAAAGGCTTTTGAGAGCCTTACCATCTCTGCACTCTTCTCCACGGCATCTACCTTGGCTTTCCTACCGTACAGCTTCTTTATCTGGAATGGCATTGTGCCGCCGCCTAGACCTATCACAAGCACTCTGGGTTTGTTGTATGCAGATGGCAGCGGAAGGAAATAATCCCAGTAATGTCCGGTGTATATCTTGCCGTGTTTTAGCATAGAATGGATGACGTGGTCGTAGACCAGCACGTTGCAGTCTCTTTTCCGCACCACAAAGACCCGCTTGCCGTCTATCTTTGCCTCGGCAAGTATCTTCCATCCTAGAAGTCTGTAGATGAATTCTGAGATTCCCATTTTACCCAATGCACTTCAGTACTTTTCTGTCACTGTCCTGCCGGTCTTGTGGAGGGTGCACGCTCCCCTCGTCCTGTCGAAGTGCATGGAGCAGCACGGTCTGCCGCAGATCGAGCATGTTGTCACTGCA
>DAHVVD010000058.1 GCA_027328265.1 Microcaldota archaeon | reverse complement strand
GTCGCAAGGCATGCTGCTCGCTGCAGGAGAAGGAGAAGCCATAGCGATACTTGTCCCAGACAAGGAAATTGCGGAAGGCAGCAAGGTGCACTAGGTGTTTCTATGATTTTGGTTGTGGTTGGACTGCCTGGGTCGGGAAAGAGCACCGTGGCAGAGATGCTGAGGGAAGAGGGTTTCGATGTCATAGAGTATGGGGACATATGGAGGGAGCTGCTGAAGAAGGCGCACGTGCCCATGAAAGATCCTAGGGCGACTAGGGAATTCACTGCAAACCTCAGGAGGAAGTATGGGAAAGACGTCTATTCAAGGCACGCTGTGAGGAAGCTAAGGAAAAGCATGAGGCATGTTGTTCTTATGGGATTAAGGAGTACGTATGAACTTGACTACTTGGAGAAAAGAGTGAAGAAAATAGACATAATCGCAATACGCTCCTCTTTCCAGACCAGGTTCGGAAGGATGAAGAGAAGGGGCAAGCCTGAAGATCCGAGAACACTTGTGGATTTTAGGTGGCTAGAGACTCGAGAGAAGAGAGGCTTCCTGCCAGACAAGAAGGAAGAAAAGCATGGCGTGCTTGTGATCATGAATAAGGCAGGTCATACAATAAACAACAACGGAACGAAAGAGCAGCTAAAGAAAAACCTGGACAGGGTTCTCTCTGAGATAGACAAGGACTGGCGGATGTAGTCCGTGTAGTCAGTAAACCTGTGGGTAATAGACTTCTGCGGGCTGCATGGCACCTCTTCTGAGCATCTCGCTGCCAGCCGGAGTCAGCGAGAGGGGCCTGTATTCTTCACCCCTCCCTCTTTCCGTGAAATCCACCACCCTCTTTTCTTTGAGCTTCTTTAGAGTATACCAGACGCCGCTTGGCGAGATCGCGTACTTCTCAGCTATGTAGTCCACGAAGCTCGTTGCCGTAGGTATGTCTTCTAGCCCTATCTCAGAAATAAGCATGAATTCCTTCTCGCTTATGCTTGCTAGGCTGGGTCGTTCGAGAACATGTCTCACTAGGGTTTTTGCCACTTGCATACACAACACCAAAAAAGTTTGTTTTTATGCGATGCAAGGGGCTGCGAGGATTGAGAACTTATTGTACATGCAGCCTATGGCCATGACTATGGTTGTTGTCAAGACCTTGACATCATTTTGCCATGCCATGTATCGTTGCATAAACTACACTGCCCATATACATCTCTGCCGAATGGATATTTAAACCTTTTCTCCAAAGTCTTCATTGTGTTCGTGTGCTTCCATTCTCATTGAGGATAGCTGTCCTGCTCATAATCGCGCTTGCATATGCGCTGCTCGACGTATTCAACAAGAGGAACGTGCCTGACGCTTTCGCTTATGCGGCGTTGGCTGTGGGAGTAGTAGTCACGCTTACTTATCCTGTAAGTGTTATCTATCTTAGCGTGCTCGTAGCTGCGGCTATCGGGCTTTTTGGTTATATAGTATACAGAGCCGGATTGATGGGCGCTGGAGATTTCTTCGAATTCGTGACGATAAGCCTGCTGTTGCCAGTGCAACCGGCCGCTATTCTCTCAGGGATTCCGCAGCTAAATTTTCCGTTCATCTTCTCTGTTCTGATAGCTGCCGGGTACACGGCAGTCATAGGAATGGTGGTTTACTACCTTGTCAAGGCTGCCAAGTCAGGGGCTCTGGAGAGATACAGAGTGGAAAGGAGGAAACTTTACTCTGGTTTGGCAATAGCAGTGGCATATCTGGTTCTCCTCTTCCTGTTAAGCTGGATTACCGGATTCAGACCTGCAGCTGCATTTGTGATACTCCTTATAGCTGCGGCTTCTGCCCTTACAATCTTCTTCGAGAAGGCGATAAACAAAGAGATGGTATCGTACGTTTATCCAAATAGACTCAGCGAAGGAGACATGATAGCTACGAACCTGATGAAAGACGATGAGTTGGCATTCTTCAAAAAAAGATCAAAAGGTTTCAGCAGGCTTGCGACAAAGAAGCTTATAGGAGAGATAAAAGGCGTTAAAAGGAAGATGCCTGTGTACACAGAGGGCGTGCCGCTGGCGCTTTTCGCACTTATCGGCATAGTCATCTCCCTGCTCTTCGGAAACCTCCTGCTTTACCTGATACTGTAACTCGTCACAGTTGAATTGCTTTTATACACTCGAGGGCGGCGATCTCCGCTTGTTTTTTATCGCACGTTATTAGCTCCTGTCTCTCTCCTGCAGCGGCGGCTATGGAGAGCGAGTAGTATATTGATGTGTTGTGTTTGGATGCTATGGCTTGGGCTCCGGCCAGATATTTCGTCTCTTCGTGGCTTATGCCCCACCCGTAAACGGTGTGGGTTTTACGCCACTATTGATAAACTTTTATGTTTACATTATGGTAAGCAGATTTTCTCTGCTAGGGCCTTGGGCAGGAACACACTCTATTATAATTTCAGCTTCAGATTATTGTGATCAAATGAAAATTGCAATCCTCGCAGATTTCCA
>DAHVVD010000049.1 GCA_027328265.1 Microcaldota archaeon | reverse complement strand
GTCTATTGCCTGCTGCCTCTTCTTGTCTGGTGCAAGCCTGAATTTATATGCCCTTATGCAGTCCATATCTATTGCATTGCCTTTCATATTTATATGCCTTTCGAATATTTTTGTCGGCGGTCATAGCGATTCCTTACTCCTGTCTAAAGAGTAGGAGTTTGCGGAATCGCCTGCGTTTTTATCAAAATGATTAAACTTATATAGTAATTTGTCTCTCGGACGAGAGTTTTATTCACAAAGCCCATTTCTTCTGCTTCGCCTCCCTTCCCTTAGGCTTGTAGCTAAGTTCCGGCACATAGCTCAGGAGCGAGAAGAGGTAGAGAACAATGAGTATGACTATGCCTATCAGGAGAGCGCCTATGGTCTTGTCAAGGAAGACGCCAAGTATCACAAAGATGACACCGAGCGCTATGTAGAGCCTCTGCCTTCCTACGAACTTCTTCCTCTGCTCCTTGTACTTGGGATAGCACTCCTCGCAGATAACAAGCCTGTTGTTCCGGAACTGCTTGAGCACTGTCCTGTTGAACCACCTTATCGAGTTGATCACATAGTCCTCCTTTATCTCTACGCCCCCTCTTTTCTTGCCGCACATCACGCAGTAACTCTCCCTAGAATCTTTCATACTATCACTCAATCTCAAGCTTGACTACCTTGCCGAAGGTGCTCTGTATCCTCTCCTCGTCTAGCACGTTGAATATCTCTGCTATCGTAGCATCGTCTACTCCTATCCTCCTGAGTATGTTGTTTATGCTGTACTGCTTCACGCCCATCTTCTCGAGCATGTCAACGAAAGCGACGGCATTTATGTGCCTGTGCATCTTGTTTAGCGTTGCAAGAAGCTTCTCGGCTGAGGCGTCGCTCACTCCGAGCGAGGTCAGCATCTTCTTGAGCTCTATCCTGTTTACAGCATAGCTTCCTGGCAAAATAACACCTAAGACGACGAAGGCGCAGCAGGCGCGACATAAGTGAAGAGCCTTGTTATGAAGGCATCCTGGAGCCCTATGCTCCTGAGGAACGAGACTACTGTATCCTTGCCGACGTTCTCCTTGAGCATTGCCTCTACCAGCCGCCTTATGTCTATGTACCTGTTCTGCTCGCCTATCCTGCCGAAGATTCCCAGTATGGCTTCGGAGTTGAGGCCGTTCTCGACCAGCTTCGCGTTGAGCGTTATCTTGTCGAACTCGTACTCCTTCTTTATCTCGGGATTGTCTATCTCCTTCGGCTCGAGTATGTCAGTGAGGGTTATGGTGTACGTATCCAGCGGAAGCTCTCCTACAACCCTCTCGAGCAGGAAGACGTTCGAGAACTTTACAGCAGTGTTGAACGACATGTCGACCGCAGCCTGCCCGACACCTAGCTTGCTTATCTCAGCGCGCATGAACTCAGAGAAATTGAGGGAACCCTGCAGGTAGGTCATGAATTTCTCGAACCTTATCCTGAGCATGAGGGTCGTGCCGACGTTCGAGAAGATCGCCTCGTTTATGTCAGTGGGGTTCTGCGATGCCACTATGAGCCCGAACTGGTACTTCCTTCCTTCTCTTATTATCGTCACTGCGTCGCTCCTCTCGTCGCTGGCAACCTTCCATGCCTCGTCAAGCGTTACGATCACCTTCAGCCCTGCGGATGCGCTCCAGGTTTCCATCCTCATCTTCTCCTTCAGAGTCTGCAGGATGAAGAGGGCGGCAAGTGCCCTGAAACGTTCGTCAGGCAAACTCGAAAGATCAAGGTCTACAAGTCCTGAGGAGGCGAGCTTGCCAATATCTATTGTGCTCTTCTTGGCGAAGTAATCCTCCCCCTCCCTCGAGAACTGCCTCAGCCTGTAGATCGCATTCTCCAGTTCGGCAGGGTAAGCGTACGTGCCCTCCTGCTGCTTCTCCTCGAGAAGAGCGAGCACGTCCTTGAGCGTGGGTGCCTCCCTGGTAAGAGGAGCGGGAGTTGCGAGATTGAAGCCGTAGTTCACATAAGCCTGCTCCACTGCCTCGGCAGTAAGCCTTCTCTGCTCCGGATACTCTCCCACATCCGTGAGTATGTCAAGAGAGTTCATGATCTGCTTTGCGCGGTCTATAGGTCTCATGCCAGAGAGATCCATGATATTGAGGTAGTCGCCCCTGGCGAACGAGATTACCTTCCCTCCGCTCTGCTTGACCCATGAGATGTACTCCCCAGCCCAGTCGATTATGATTGCGTTTGTGTTCCAGACATAGCTGGCGCGGGTAAGGAAGGTCTTTACGAAGAAACTTTTACCAGAACCGGTTATTCCTACAACGCTTATGTGAGGGTTGGTGAGTGAGCTAAAGGTCCAGGTGAAGGGTACGCCGAAGAGTTTTGTTATGCCGATGAAGATCGAGTTTGTAGGGTCGTTGAGAAGGAATTCGTAGGGCGGTTCAGGAGGCCTGCTGATGAAGTTCCTCTTGGCTAGCTCGTTGCTCATCA
Source organism: Microcaldota archaeon (assembly GCA_027328265.1). Lineage (GTDB taxonomy): Archaea > Micrarchaeota > Micrarchaeia > Micrarchaeales > CABMGC01 > JAJZIZ01. The sequence goes on along the minus strand of DAHVVD010000049.1, from coordinate 5,795 downwards.
GGTTCTGGATGCGGAGAAGGCCCATGCTAGAAGGTTAGAATGGAATATTTAAAGCCCTTTCTAGCCATTCCGAGGAGGCTACGGAGCCGAGTATGTGCTCGCCCAGGCTGTTGTGTATGTAACTCCAGTAGAGACACCGTTGTGGAGGTCTCCGCTGTAGTCGTTAGCATTGCCGTTGAGCGGCCACCAGCCTATTAGGTACTGAAGGCTGACCGGGACTCCGCCAATACCCTCGATGTACAATCCGTATATCTCGTTAGCTGTGAGCGAGGCGTTGTATAGCTGGATGTTGGAGACCATGCCGTTGAAGGCTTGCGCATTGCTGTTTGAGCCTATGTAGAGCGAGGTAGCGGATGCGAGAGCCGCAGCAGTGTTGCACCCTGTGGCTGCAGTTATTGACTGGCCATTAAGGTATATTGTCGCGCCCCCTGCCACTCCGTTGAATGTCACGGCCACGAAGTTGAAGGTGTTTGCTACTGTGCTTGCGAGCACTCCATATGTACCTCCCACTCCGAAGCACGTGGCACCGAAGCCTACGTTGTTGTTTGCAGCAGTACCCAAGGAAACTGCTGTGCCTGCATTCGCGCCCTTGCCGTTAACCCAGAATGTGATTGTGTTGCCCGTTCCTGAAGTTGAAGACTGAAGGTTGCTGATTACAATGTTTGCTGTTGAAACACCAGCGAACTGCGCGACTACCTGCGGCAATCCGTTGTTGCACGTTCCTTCAGTATTGAGGTAAGTGGTTGTGCCAGGGCCGTTAGGCCTGTATACCTCACAGCCTCCGCCAGGCACTTTTGGTGCGAGGTTTGCTGAGTTGAAGAACCCAAGTGCGAAGAGTGCACCCAGTACAACTGCAATTATCAGTATGGCCCATCCGTACGTCATCAGGTACTCCATTGCGCTTTGGAGCTTGAATGCCGCCATGAAAATCAGGAATATAAGAAAGACAGGTTTTAAATATCTTCTGTATCTGACTCAAGCATACCCTTCGTCTTTTGCTGCCCACACTGTGGTTGTCCAGACTCACGTTCATACGATGCTAATAGTATGTATTTATAAGGAGATAGCTTTCGAATATAGATTGGCGATTAGATGGAAGCATATTGCGTAAAGTGCAAGGCCAAGAGGGAAATGAAGGACCCGAAGCAGGTAACCATGAAGAACGGCAAGAACGCCGCTACCGGACTCTGCTCTGTCTGCGGAACGAAGATGTTCAAGATAGGCGGCTAAGCAACATATGGAAAACAGCGCCATTGTTGTGGTCATAGTCATTCTTGTCCTTGTTGCTACTTTTGCGTACTTCGCATTCTTTAGAGGATCCCCACAGCAGAGCGGCACGCCAGCAAAAAAGAGCCAGAACAACAGCAACACCACTACCACGCCTCCCGCACATAATTCCTCAGGCTATCCTGCGCAAGGTGCAACCAATCAGACAGCTCAGAATTACTCTATAGCACAAAAGAAAACCTACTGCCTATCTAACAGCAGCTATGTCTGGCTATCTAACGGCAACTTCTCGACAGGCACATACTATGGATGGAACGCGACAGGCCAAGGATTCGGAGCAGTCCCCCTCAACATATCCTTCGCAAACCAGAACTCTATATACTACGGGAGTCCATGGTCAAACTACAACTACTATGGCAGCGAATACTTCGCCACGACCTACAGCCAGTCAAGGCCGATACGGCCTGGAACTCTCTCTTCAAGTTTCGTGGTGGTGGAGCCTTACCTCAACTTCCAGATAATCTCTGCTGCAAACCCCCAGATATACGTGGAGATCTCATACAACGGCAAGCCAGAGATCATCGAGCATTACAACACCTCATCGAGGGAGTATAACATGAGCACATTTGCTGATGAGAGCATCAATATGTCTTCGCTGCTCTGCGAGAGCGTGACGCTAAGCATAGTTGCAAACGTCAGCGCGGTCACATCTTCTGACCAGAATCAGTTCATCGCTGTTGCAAACTTCTACCAGAGCGGCACTCCTTAGCTGTAAAGAGAAGGATCACCTGCGTATGCCCACGACCTCGATCTTGAATGTCAGCGTCTGGCCTGCGAGCGGCGAGTTGTAATCCACGATGACAGTTGTAGAGTTGACCGCCTTTATAAATCCCCTGGCCGAGGTTCCGTTGTAGTTGCTGGCGACTGTCATACCAGTCTGTACGGTCTGGTTGCCGAAGTCAGATATCGGCACGTTTATTATCAGAGACTGGTTTACTGCGCCGTAAGCCTCGCTCGGCGGTATCGTTACCGTCTTGTTCTGGCCAACCTTCATCCCTATGACTGCGTTGTCAAAACCCTGTATGACCTGGCTCGACCCAGCAGTGAAGTTGAGCGGAGTACCGCCGACGTTGGAGCCGAAGACTGTGCCATTTGCAAGGGTGCCTGTGTAATAGACACTGACGTTATCTCCAGCAGCAACAACATGTGAGGAGTTGGCTCCTACGTAGACAACAGCCAACGCGACAACAACCACCGCCGCAACCACAATTCCGATGATCAAGTTTCTTGGTATCATGCAATCAATCTCATATAGAAAGCCCGAACACGTGCCTTATCACAAAGCCCAGAATGAACAAGACCATCGTGGCACCCAGCATCACTCCAACTATCTCGAGGAAGTCCCTTGTCAGGTTGCTGCCCGACATGATCGAGTTGTACCAGCTCACGAATGCCACCATCGCAGTCCCGAGGGCAAGCGAGCTTATTATCGCCATTATGGGATCATGGATTATAAAGTAAGGGGAGGCGAGTATCACCGCGCCTATGAAGTACGAGACTCCAGTGTATCCTGCCGCAACCTTAGCAGAGCCTGAGAATCCCTGCTTCGCCTGTGCAAAAGCAGCCGAGGCCATCGCTATCGAGGCAGCGGCTCCTGCAACTATGCCGGCTAGGCCAGTAAGGAAAGTAGAATTGTATATGCCAAGGGAACCTGCGTGTATCCCTGCTATCTCGACAAGGGCGTCGGCGAGCCCGAGCACTACGAAAGAGACGTACTTCACGTAGCCCGTCTGGATCTCGTTGGCAAATGTCTGCTCATGCTCCTCCTCGTCCTTTATTATGCCCTCAAAGGCCTTCCTGTCAGATTTTGGTATCATGCTCCTAAGAGACTCGTACCTTTTCTGTGCACTGGCCTCGCTGCCCTCAAGATATTTTATGATAAATGAAGGTCCGAAGAGCCTGCGCATCAGGAGTACAAGTCCCACCTTTATGCTATTCTGGCTTACTTCCCTTCCGTCCGAGTGTTTCTTCCAGAAAAGGAAGTGCCCCTTCTCCATCTTGGCTATCCTGGAGAAGACACTCTTAAGCCGATGGTCACTCTCTGCCTTTGCAAGTTCACTGTATATAGTATAATCAGTAAGTTCGTCCATGCTCTCCTTGACTGCAATATCATGCAATGACCGCAAAGCCTCACCTCAGTTATGTTATGATTAGATAGAATAGATAGAATAGGTTTAAATCATATAGCATCCATTTTCCAATAATGAGGAATAGGCAGGTCTTCGGGTACGAGCTTCTGCTTGACTGCTATGATTGCAAGCCGGAAACGTGCGGAGAACTCGACCATTGTTACAGCTATCTTGACAAGATGGTCAATTTCATAGGCATGGAGAAGCAGGCGCCGCCCTCGATCTTCAGAACGGACAGGAAGGCATTCCCTGACAAGACAGGGCTGAGCGGCTGGGTGCCGCTGGCAGACTCATCGATAGTGATCCACACGCTGACAAAGCAGAACTTCGTCTCCATAGACGTCTACAGCTGCAGGAAATTCGACCCAAAGAAGGTAGTGGAGTTCACAAAGAAGTACTTTGAGCCGAAGAAGATCCAGAAGCAGTTTGTCTTTAGAGGCAAGGACTATTATGCTTATTCCAAAAAAGCTGGACGATAAGTTAGGAGAAAGAGAAGATCACTTTCTGTAAATGAATCTCACAATAAGGTACAATCCAAACACTATGCTTGTTATGAAGAAGCTTACCGGATAGGGCTGGTAGAAGGCGATGAAAAGGCCTGTCCAGGTCGCAAACAAGGAGATGATGGCGGCGATTGCCACCGCGTACATGGGCTTCTTGGTCAGCCTGATGGCTGTCGCCGCTGGAGTCACCATCAGTGCGAAGATAAGAAGAACCCCAGTCACCTGAATGGCTATCGAGACAGATGCTGCAAGGAGTACCATGAAGATGACACCCAGAAGAAGGGTACGCATTCCCTTCGCCTCAGCAACATCCTCATCGAGAGAAGCAAAAAGTATAGGCCTGTAGACGAGCGCCGCAGCTATCAGGATGAGAACGCTGACCGCAAGCGTTATGAGGACGCTGCTGCCGCTTATGCCGAGTATCTCGCCGAACAGGATGGAATAAGCCTCTGTGGCGTAGCCCTTGTAGAGGCTGATGAAGAGCAGGCCAAGCCCAAGCGCGAAAGCCAACACAGAGCCTATCTCGACGTCCCGTTGCGTGGCACGGTTGCCCAGCACCGCGATCCCGAAACCCGCTATTGTAGAGGCAGATAGGAGGCCAAAAAGTGGATTTATACCTGCAAGCGCTGAGCCTGCAGCGCCGGCGAACCCTATCTCCGCATATGCATGCGCAGCGAATGAGGTACGACGCAGGACAACAAGATATCCGATTATTCCAGCCACTACAGAAATGATCGTACCAGCCTCGAAAGCATGCTGCATGAACTGGTACTGAAAGATCTGCTGCAAGGCCGAAAATACATTTACGCTAAATAACATCCATCTCATCCTCGTGGTGGTCGTCTATTCCCTGGTCCTCTGCTCCAACAATCACTATGTTACCCTTCGAGTCCCTCAAAACCTCAACGTCGGTCTCATAGAGTGCGGTTAGGCGCTTAGATGTGAGTACCTGTTCAGGCTTCCCGGTCGCGACCTTGCCGTTGGCGACGTAGATTACTTTGTCTAGAAACTGGATCAATGGGTTGATGTCGTGAGCTACAAGGAAGGCTGTAACGTTCCTCGATCTTACAGTCCTGTTCACCAGCCCAACAAGCTCCTTGACCCTCCTTATGTCAAGATTCGAGAGCGGCTCGTCGAGGAGAAGCATTTCGGGGTTGCTTACCAGTGCCTCAGCCAGGTACACTCTCTGGAGCTCGCCCCCAGAGAGGGAGGAGAGCGACTTATTTGCCAGTTCCCTAGCACCAACCGCCTCAAGTGCATCAAACGCAGCCTTCTTCTCTTCCCTGCGCGAAAGGCTGAAGCCCCATTTGTTCCCTGAAAACGCGAGCCTTACAAGCTCTATGCATTCGATATTGGTCTCATTGTCTATAGTATGGCGTTGAGGTACGTATCCTATTCTCTGGCTTCCGCGCCTCGGCCTCGCGCCGAAAACATCCAGGGTGCCGCTGAGGGGCTTCTGCAGGCCGAGCAGCATGCGGAACATGGTAGTCTTGCCAGCTCCGTTCGGACCGATGACAGCTACAAATTCGCCGCGGTTGATGCTGAAGTTCGCTTCTTTCCAAACAGTCTTGCCCTTGTAGCCTACAGTAAGGTTCCTTGCTATCACTATTTCTCTCTGTGTCTCGATCTTGTGCGTAATACCAATCCTCACTGCCCCAGGGCATTCGCGTTGAGAGCGTTCTGAAGATTGAGCAGTTCGCTGTTCATCCAGGTCTGGAATGAGGCGTCAGGGGGCTGGATAGTCTCGGTGACGCCCACTATGGTGACGTTGTGCTCTACAGCTATCTGCTTCATCTGCTGAGTGAGCGGCGTAACCGTCTGCTCGTTGTAGACAAGTACGCTGACGTTTCCGCTCTCAAGCTGATTCTCGAACTCA
>DAHVVD010000052.1 GCA_027328265.1 Microcaldota archaeon | reverse complement strand
AAATAGCCATATACTTAGGGTTGCTCCTTCCGGCCTGGCCCGGTTTATATACAGAACCACCGCCGGAGGCAAGGCTTCGACGCTTCAACATGGCTCCCATGAGTTCCGCAATACACTCTGCCGGCATTCGGCCCGCCTGAGGGGATTTGCGGTGTGGGAAACCCCTAGCTTCCCGCCTTTCTGCTGCATTATTGTTTGGGAGTTATGCTTTAAGATTGTTGTGGTGGAGTTATCTATCGTGGAATAAAACCCACGCCGTTTACGGGTGTGAGGATGTCACCTTAGGATATGAATCTGGAGGGGTTTTACCAGTCTGCATTCGCCAAGGTTAAGGATATGGGGACTAAAAGCAATACTGGAAGAACTTTATTCTTCACGCCAGAAAAGGAAAAGAAGATAGCTTTGAGCGTCATGTATTAATATCCTTTCTGATAAATATTATCGTGATTCTTCTGGATTACAACCAACTCTTAGACAAGGCTTTCGCCGAACTTCCCCACCTCGCTGCAGAGAATGTGGACTTCAAGATACCTGAGCCTGACTCTCTGATACAGGGCAGCAAGACGATAGTCAAGAACATAGACCAGATTGCAGACGTGGCGAGGAGGGACAAGGACGAGATAGCCAAGTACCTCACCAAGGAGCTCGCCGCGCCGATAAGCCTGCCTGAGCACAGGATGGAGATAAGCGCAAGGGTGCAGCAGCAGGAGCTCAACACCAAGATAAGGAGGTTCTTCGAGATGTACGTTATATGCAAGGAGTGCCACAAGCCAGATACGCACATAACAGGCAGGGAGAGAGGCTACGTAACGCTGAGCTGCGAGGCCTGCGGCGCAAGGTACACTATAAAGAGCTACTAATCTATGTGAATACATGCCCTACAAGAAGCCTAACAGGCCAGGGATGCCGCCTCCGCCACTCGCTATACCTAAGGGCGGGGAGCTGATAGGCCTTGTGATAAAGGCCTTGGGTGCCACAAACTTCGACATCTTCTGCAGCGACAAGAAGACAAGGAGGTGCTCTATACCAGGAAGGCTGAAGAGGAGGTTCTGGATAAAGGAGAACGATCTTGTCCTAGTAAAGCCTTGGCCCGTTCAGGGAGACGAAAGGGGCGACGTGGTCTGGAGGTACAGCATCATGGACAGGGAGCTGCTGAAAAACAAGGGTTTCGAGATTCCTAAGTGAAAAGATTATCTACTAATTTTGTAGGATTAGCTTCTCGCAGATCTTATCTGACTAAGAACTTCACCATTATTTTTCTCTATTTCATACTTCTTTCTGAAGTAGTTGAGGATGTTAGCCACGTCCCTCTCTAGGAACTCCTCAACCTTTGGATGGCCTATCACCACTGCCTGTCCGAAATCTATCATGTACGGAACTCCTTTCTTCATCAGTATGTTGTACTCGCTTAGGTCCGCATGGACGAGATCCCTTGAGTAGAGCTTCCTCACGTCTCCCAGTATGGTGGTGAGGACAGCTTCGGGATTCTCAACCTCTGCTTCTCTTAGGGTCTGGGATGGCTTGCCGTCCTCACCTATGAACTCCATTGCCAGCACGTTCCCCGAATAGAGGTATGGCTTGGGGGCGTGCACACCTGCAGCCTCTGCTATCCTTAGGTTGCCGTACTCCTTCTTGCACCACTCGCTCACTATGTTGAATATGCCGCCTTTTATCCTGCCGAACCTCGGATCTCCTGCTATGTAGTCTACGCGCTTCTCGAAGCTCGAGGTCTCGAGCCTGAAGATCTTAACAGCCACGAACTCCTTCTCCACAATCCCGCTCCCTGAGTCAGCTAGGTAGACGTCTCCCTCCTTGCCCTTGGCTATTATGAACTCGAATTTTGAGATTATGTTGTGGCTGAAGAGCTTGCGTATCCTCAGCATGGTCCTGTTGTCGAATACCCCTTCCTCTATCTTGAGCTGTTCGCTGATGGGATAGTCCTCCTTGGACGACCTCTTCCTCTTGCTTACCCTTCTTGCCATTCTCTCACTTGCATTTATATTCTTTATCAGCTAAATAATCTTGTGTAAAAATGGCAACACTCTCAACGCCGCAGCAGCAGGCAGGAGTACTGAGCTTCTATGATGCACCAGAGACAGGGCCTCTCATAGAGCCAAGGATAATCCTTGTGGCTGTCACCATTTTTGTGATCTTGATACTGCTCTTGGACCACTTTGTCACCGCTTCTCTCTGACATCCTCCCACGACTGAAGGTCGTGGGGTTCCTTTTGGTTCAAGACCTACTCGGTTTGAAGGTTCGGTGCCTCTGGCGTTCATAGAGTTGCACCTTGGGGCGTATCAGTGCTGCCCTTGCACACATCCCTGTCTGTGTGCAATTGACTTCTGCCTTCTTCAACCTGACTGATTGAAGGACGCTGCGAAATATTGAACGCTGCATTTGCGTCGGCATGGTCGACGTGTCCGCATCCCAACTGGAAAACAACTCCCTGAATAATTTCCAGACTCTGGCTGCACACGAATTTCTTTGAATCCCTAATTCCCCTGCTTCCACACCTTGAACAGTCTTGCGACGTGTATTTAGGCTCCACATAGGTTAGAGGTATTCCACATAATTTTGCTTCGTATTCTGTGAACTGCTGCAGTTGGTAGAAAGACCAACTATGAAGGCCATAGTTGAAGTTTCTCTTGTGCTTTATGTTGCCCCTGATTCCTTCCAACTTCTCGAACTTGATTCCTGTGTTGTTCTCTCTTGCTGTTTCTACTATCTTCTTTGCGATGTTGTGGTTGATGTCCTTGATTATCCTTGACTCCCTGTTCCTTATCATCTTGACTACTCCGTATTTTCCCTTCTTTTGCATGTTCTTTCTTATGTTCCTGTATTTTGTGTGGATGTGCAGAGCCTCCTTTCCAAGTTTGAGAATCTTTCCTGTGTCTGGATTTCCGACTACCGCAACGTGCCCTGTCGTGTTGAGATCTACTCCTATCCATCCCTGCGGAACTATCTGTGGATCCTCCTTTACATTAACTGAGACATAGGCGTATTCGTTATCCAGTTCTATCTGGTTTATCTTCTCATAGTCGTTCCTGAAGTTATATGGAACGTCAAATTTGAGGCATGGAATTTCTATCCTTCTTTTTTTCTTGTCTGCGTTTATTGACTGGAAAGGCACTGTCAGTTTTATACTCTTCACGTTCTTGATTGTTTCGTTGTTTCCATACTTTCTTAGTATCTAGTTTGCGATTGCTGACTTTAGACCGAATTGCTTCACATCCTTTGAAGACCTTGTTTTGTGGGCCAGAACATACTCGGCAATCTTTCTTGCCTTTCCTAACTCTGAAGAGAAATCTTTGTTGTGTTTTATCTTAAAAGTTAGAATCATGCTTTCGCCCATTGTAGTTCTATGTATTTCTGAACTGTTGCAGATGAGATATTTCCTGCTGTTGAAAGGAAGTATGAACGAGTCCACAGCGTCGGCATCTTGCGAAGGTCTGGAAACTCATTGCGGAGATACCTTGAACTTCTTCCCTTGAATCTCTTGACTACTATGTGTGGTCTTGTGTTGGGGTCTGCTGAAACAAATAGATGAACGTGGTCTGGCATGACTTCTCTTGATATTATTTCCCATCCATTATCTCTTGCAACATCTTTCATAAGCTCTTCCAGCCTTTTCTTTACAGCTCCGACCAATAGCTTCCTCCTGTATTTTGGACAGAAGACTATATGATAATTTATCAAGATGACACTCTTGTTGTTATGAGTATATTCCATTTCAATCCTTAGAGGTTATATGTTTCTTCTAATTTATATATCTATGCTACTGTCTAATGTCTAATTGACTGCCCTTCCCAAAATCGCATTCATCCCACCTCTGAAGGAGGTGGGCTTTCTGCTTCTGCGTCATGTAATAAGTAGACCCAATTTTCTTTGAATACTATATGCCGTCTCTATAAAGAGGCTTTCATTGGCAAATTCACGCTGATGCTTGTAAGATATTTAGCCGCGATCTTCTTGCTAACATTAAGCATCTCTATTCCAAGAATTCTGCCTTTGAGGTCCAAATCTATTATAGTGTCTTCGTCTATTTTCTTATTTTTCGCAAACTTGCCATCTTGGAATTTGATGTACAATGCGTCTGCCTTTTGGTCCAGCCTTATTTCCATTTATTCTCCCCAAAATACCGTTACAATCACATAATTATTATCGTCTTTAACATATATAACGCTTATCACTTCGCCGTTTAACTTCAATATTGCCTGTTTTCTACCTGCTTTGGCATCTTTAAGCCGCGTAGGTTTAGCTATCGCATGTTCAATCCATATCTCTTTTATGTCTCTGAAATCTGCCCTGTCTTTTGCATGCTTCGTATAAATGAGCACGGTACTACCGATTAGAAATTGTAAAGTTAGTTTCTAAGTATACTATATACTAACATATATAACTTTATACTTTAGTAAAAGAATAAGCTACTTAAGTTAAGTTGGAGTAAAAGAATCTTTTCTCTTCTCTCTGACATCGCCGCTTTCCGCAAGAAGGTAGAGTATTGCCCTCGCGGCGTCCTCGTTCACGTCAGCTGCGCTTGCTATCTCGCCAACCTTGCTCATCCCTTCCCTCATCGCCTTGGTTATGCCTGGGTTGTGGAGATCGAAAAACGGCCTCGTTACTATGTAGAACTTCCTGTTGAACGCCCTTGTGCCAAGCACCTTGCCGTGCCTTATGCTCTGCTCGAGCGCAAGGGAGATGCCGCCTGCCTCAGCTTCGGTCTGCACCACCAGGAAGCCCTGCTCTTCGAGCTGCTTTATGTATTTAGCGTAAGGTCCCTCTATGTGCCCGCTTAGCTGAATCTTAACTGGCGAGGGCTTCGCCTCTGGGCTCGGCTTCTTCCTCATGAGGAACTTATCGTAAACCGATTTCGAGATGCCGTATAGCTCTACGCTCCCCTTCTTGAACGGGCTCACCGCTTTCTTCTTGATCAGCTGCTGGAGCAGAGCCTTCTCCTGGCTGCCCAGGATCTCGTTTATCTTCTCCATGGTCCTCTGTGGATATCTCACTGTATCGAGTTTCTTCAGGACTGCAAGCTCCTCGTTGCTTATGTAGTCGTTTCCGCGCTGTACTATCGGTTGCGGGACTGGTGCTGGAGCAGATACTGCACCAATGAGAAGATTGGCTATATCGGCTTTCTTGACGAATAGAAAGGCCTTGTCATTGTACCTGAAGAAGTCGACCTCGTCATTCTCTTCTATTCCAAGGCCCCTGGCCACTTCAAAGGGTATGTATACGGTTAGTTTGTTGTTCTGCTTGAAGACTTTCGTAAAATGACCTCCAAATATGCTTCGTAACAACATGGCAACCAAAGTTTAAAAGAGTTTGCAGATGCAGGAACAGGCTGTACATCGTAGTAATGTATTTTTTCTTATACTTGTATATAAGGGTGACATCCCCCCACCCGTAAACGGCGTGGGTTTTATTCCACGATAGATAATCTTTTTGGAAAATTACTAGTTTTTAGCCGCAGTGACTATCTTTATCACATCGCCATCGTTGAGTGCGTAGTCCTTTGCGAGCCTTTTCTTTGTCCTTGCATCGACAGCATGTATCATCTTATCGGCTATTTCGGTGTGTACCTTTCTTGCAAGGTCGTGTGCGGTTGAGCCTTTTCTCATGAGTATCGCATCTGGCAGTACCCTATCCTGATGGTCTGAGTACTTATGCTCATTCTCCACGGGATAGACTACTATGCTTGATACGGACTCGAACACTGCGCTGTTAAGAAGTTCTGTAACTCCTGTGCTTCCGTGCTTCTTCAGGTAGTCCTGCATGTATCCGAGGGCCCGCCTCTGCTCCTCGCTTCCTCCCTTTATCTCAAAGCTGCCTGATCCGGGAGCATAGCTTATTACCCCTGCCTTGTCGGCCTTCTTTAGCGCTAGCTCTATCGCTGCAGAACACCCTATTACAGTATAGCCGTCAAGTTCTGACTTCAGTTTTCCCAAGGACGAGTCCTCTGCTTTGTCGATCTTGTTTGCTGCTATTATTGTAGGTTTGTTGCTCGCAAGGAACGATTCAGAGAACTTGAACGCTGACTCGTGGTTCCAGAAGATGCTCGTGGTCGTAAGGCCGTTGTCCTCTGCAGCGGATATGAGCTCGTCCTCGCTGGGCTTGAAGCCTGAGAGCACCTGTGCAAGCGCCTCTATGCTCTTCTTTGACTTGGAGATCTGGTCCATGTGCTTCTCGATTATGACTGCCAGCCAGTTGGCCATCTCCCTTGCGACCATCTCCACGTCCTCGGTCTGATTGCAGTCCTTTCCAGGCTTGCCGTGGAGATCCGTGCCGCAGCTTGCGTCAACCACCTGTATCAATACGTCTGACTCAATGAGGTCGTTGAGGAACTGGGTTCCCATGCCCTTGCCCAGGTGTGCGTCAGGAACCAGGCCTGCAACGTCAGTGATGTTCACAGGCACGTACCGTATTCCATTCCTGCAGAGCGAGTTCCTGGGGGTGCACTTGACCCCCAGTTCCTTTTCTGGGCAGGCTTTTGTCACATA
>DAHVVD010000050.1 GCA_027328265.1 Microcaldota archaeon | reverse complement strand
TCCGGAGCTGGCTGACAAAGTCTACAGGATGATGAAGAGGGGATACGGAACTGTCTACGATGGCTCGGGAAGCATCGGGAGGAGATATGCAAGGGCTGATGAGATAGGCGTACCGTTTGCCATAACTATAGACTATGACAGCCTCAAGGACAATGCGGTCACAATAAGGAAGAGGGACGACACCAAGCAGACCAGAGTAAAGATAAGCGATCTCGAAAAAGAGGCAGGGAGGCTTTGTTCAGGTGAAAGCAGGTGATTGTTTTAGCGTTCCCTAATAAACACAAAATCAATTTAAATGCACGCCTTCTAAGAATACCATGGAAAAGAAAGGGTTGCTGTTTTTCTCATTAGCTGCGCTGCTCAGTATGGGATATGTTTTTGCATACACAACGACGATACGCGCGCCTGCTGTGCTTAGCACAAACAATGGAGTCTTGACTACGATAAGCCTGAACCTGACCAGCGGCAATGGCTCAGTAAACATAACCGGGCCAAGCCAGATAGGCCAGGATACAAAGGTGTCAGCAACGACAGCAGCTCAGTACGCCTCGGCCTACGTAGGCGTTCAAGAGAGCAAGTACAATTTTACGTATAACATAGCTGACAGCAGTGCTGATGTGACAGGCCCAAGCGCAGGGCTCGCATTCACCCTTCTCGGGATATCTGCGCTTGAGCATTCAAGCCTTCCTAGCAACTTCACAGTGACAGGAACCATAAATACAGACGGCAGCGTCGGAGAGGTGGGAGGAGTCTATGACAAGATGGACGCTGCAAACTCAAGCGGCATGAAGTTCATACTTGTGCCGGTAGTCGCTACCTCGGATCCTGAATACCTTGCATATTACACAGCGCAGCAGCAGTTCGGCATACCTGCCCAGGAAGTCTCGAACGTAAGCCAGGCCCTTGGTTATCTCTCCAAGACAAACCCTACTCCAGTGAAGTCTCTGCAATTCAATCTCTCAGAGAATTATCATCTCTCCGGGCTCAAAGCTTCGGGCCTGAACTGCACTGACTGTAACGTAAGCTACTTCGCAGAACTGACTAACTATACGCTAAATTTTGTCCAGGCAGATGCAGAGAGCATAGGAGTAAAGCTGAGTCAGGGCAAGGATAACATTCTCTCTAACATCGCGACTTTCAGGAACATCTCCTCAAAAGGATATCTCTACACTGCTGCTGACCTGGCTTTTCTGCAGTACCAAGATACATTTGTTCTGGCCAATGCAAACAACTTCACTACCTCCTATGTGCAATCAGTGATTTCAGGCATTAACGCGACCTGCTCAAACCTTATAGCACCAGAGCTCACAGCAAGCAACTACGAATATGTAATAGGGGGTGAGATAAGGCAGGAATGGGCCAGGCTCAATCTCGAGAACGCGCAGTCTGCGCTCAACAGCTCTGCCTCGACAGACGACCTTATGGCGAGCCTCTTCTTCGCCTCGCAATCCAACGCGTGGTGCAACGCTGCGAACGAGATGTACAACATCTCTTCCACTATCGGGGGCAGCCCTGTAACATATTCCTCGAGCCTCAAGAATTATGCGTACAACGAGCTCAGGTCTGCTGAATCGTCAGGGGCTGGAAGCCTCTACGCCCAGGCGGCTGCCAAGGCGTACAACCAGAGCGAGTACGGCGCAGCGATATACGATGCCGTATACGCCACTAATTATGCGCGCATACCAGGCAACCTTTCGAATTCGCAATTAATCTCAAGGATAGACGCAAACGCTGCGAACGCGACATTCGGAATATGGCCGCTTGAGTTTGCGAACTCAGCCCTCTTCTATGCCTACGAGGCGAATGCAATAGGCGGGGCAGGTGAGAGCAGCAACCTCACTTCAGCTTACACGATCTCACAACTTGCATCGAATCTCTCGAAGGCGAACAAACTGATAAACAGCTCGTTAGTCTCTGCGCCTGCGCCAGAAGTATTGCCAAGCGACCTTGCCACTTACATGAGTAACCAGACGGCCCAGCTGCAGGCTCTGCAGGCGGAGGTCTCGCAGCTATACGGACTTCTCCTGCTCCTCACTGTGATAATGGGAATAATCGCAGTACTGATACTTGTAGTAGTACTCAGGAAACCTGCGGCACCAGGCAACAGCACAAGGAGAATGAGGAGACAGGGCTAGGCATGGCGGAGAAAAGCGAGAAAGGAAGCGACGTCTTCTGTAGCGACGAGATCAATAGGGGAATAATCTACAAATCAAGATACACGATAGTGCTCTGCGACATAGCGCCGGTGATGCCGGGCCATATCCTTTTGATACCTAGGAGGCACGTATACGATATGGCAGACCTAAGGGAAGAGGAGCTTCTGGATTTTTTCGAAGTTCTAAAGAAGGTGAGGCCGGTGATACTCAAACTCTACAGTGACGGCTTGGGATCCTACGACATGACTGCGCAGATTGGCGAGTACTCGGGAAGGAGCGTGAGGCACCTCCACATGCACATTATACCAAGGAAAAAGACAGACCCTTATCAGGAGGGATTCGGCTCTAGTGTCTATGATGAGATCGGAAAGGCGAGAAGGCTTTCCGAAGCAGAATACGGGAAGAGGGTGGAGATGCTAAGGAAGGAGCTGAACTGGAGAGAGGAGAAGGGCGAGTAAGGCGAGCGCCATCGCCGCGAGGGAGATGTTTCTTGCCTTGTCATAGAAACGGCTGCTGCCTATGGAGAGATATCCTATTGCTGTGTAGAGCAGAAGCGCGTCAGAGATCGCTATCGGCGCGCCGAAGCTGAGATTATACCTGAAAGGCGGCACTGAGGAGAGGAGATAGAGGCTGATCGCGATAGCTATGATATAGAGGACCAGCGCAATCGCTCCCGAAGCTTCCCTGCCGATGAGCATAGGCAAGGTCCTGAAGCCACGCTTTGAATCGCCTTCCATGTCCCTGACGGTGCCGTGTATCTCTCTCGCCACTCCGCTGAGGAAGATCATGAACGAGACAAATATTATCGCTGGGCCTATCGAATTGCTGACTACATAGCTGCCGTATATTAGCGGTATCGCCATCGAGAGGGCGATGTAGATGTTGCCTATTAATATTATTCCCTTCAGCCTAGAGCTGTAGAGAAGCGCGAGAAGGCCGAAGATTATCGCTATGGCAAATGCGTAGAGGTTGATGAACGCGCTTGCAGCCACTCCTATCAGGAGGCTTACGGCTGTGACGTAGAGCGCATCCATGGGCTTTAGCTCTCCAGTAACAAGAAGTCTCCTCTTCCCGTTAGCTCTGTCTACCTCAATGTCGTAGTAGTCGTTTATCGCGAATGACGCCATGCTTATGAAGATCGGCGTTATCAGGCTGAGAACAAGGACCGGAAGGCTGGGAAAGCTGCCTTTTACGATGAGCTCTGCGGCGAGCACAGCCACAACTAGCATCGCGCTGTGCTCGATTCTAGTAAGTTTGAGTATTGCTTTCGCTTTCACTGCCTCCTCCTATGTCTGATGAAAAGTCCCAAAGTATTTAAACCTTTAAGTCTAAATATGCTTGACGACAGTGTTATATGTCCAGCAGGCGCTATCTTCTGAGATAAACTGAGGCTGATGTTTTATGGAATACACGAGATTCGAGAAGGCCAGAATAATAGGCGCGAGAGCACTGCAGCTTGCATATGGTGCACCTCCGCTGATAAAGGTACCTGAGGAGATAAAGGAGCCGCTCGAGCTCGCAGAGAAGGAATTCGATGAAGGGGTAATACCGATAGTCGTGGTAAGGGAAAGCCTTAAGGAATAAATCAGAATAAAGTAGTGACATGGAGGAGAAATACGACGTTATAGTCGCAGGGGCTGGCATCGCTGGTTCTCTGGCAGCCGTCGCCGCAGCCAAAGGCGGAGCCAAGGTTGTGCTGCTCGACAGGAATGAGTACAAGGAGGCGGGAAAGAAGACCAACTGGGGGTGGGTCTGCGGCGATGCTGTTGCAAAGGCGCACACCGATTTCATAA
The DNA here is from genome assembly GCA_027328265.1 of Microcaldota archaeon. Lineage (GTDB taxonomy): Archaea > Micrarchaeota > Micrarchaeia > Micrarchaeales > CABMGC01 > JAJZIZ01. Next base: position 3,894 of record DAHVVD010000050.1, on the reverse strand, counting down.
CGCAGGAGATTGGGCTTACATTCGGGGACCCTGAACTTAACCTTAAGGTAGACGGAGTATACGCGCTCAGCCCAGACTTGGAGCACAAGTTCGCTTTCGAAGGCGAAGGCTACATTCTGGACAGGCCGAAGCTCGCGAAGAAGCTTGTTAATTACTCGACCAGGAGCGGTGCAGAATACGTCACTAAGTTCGAGGTTGAAGGACCTATAATCGAGGATAACAAGGTTGTTGGAATATTCGGAAGGGACGAGAAGCACCAGCAAGTGAAGATAAAAGCAAAGATAGTGATAGACGCACTCGGCGTTGCTAGCATGCTGAGGAGGAAGCTTCCTCCAAACGAGTACGTCGGCAGGGACGTAAGCACCGACGACATAGAGTCGACAGGCAGGTACATAATAAGGTTCAGGCTTGCCGCAGATGACATAAGGTACTACGATCCAAAAAACGCTCTCATACATCTCAATCAGCAACTCGCGCCTGGCGGCTATGGATGGGTCTTCCCTAAGAGAAACGGCAGGATGAACGTTGGACTAGGAGTCGAGAAGAAGAGTCTGGACATAAGGAACGAGAAGCTAGGGAAGAAAGATACACTCCACATGCTCATCGATGAGTACATCAAATGGAACCCGTTAATCAAGGACATCGAGATAGATAACGAGGACGGCAACGGCAAAGGTTACTGGTCTGTCACGGTGAGGAGGCAGCAGGACAGCCTTGTCTATCCAGGATATATGGGCGCGGGAGACAGCATGGCAATGCCTAACCCCATCAGCGCGGGAGGAATCGGACCGGCGAAGGTGGCGGGGATAATCGCGGGCCAGGTGGCCGGAGAGGCAGTAGAGGCCAACGACGCAGGCCTTGACTTTCTCTGGAAGTACAACGTCAGATTCAACGAGAACTACGGGAGCAAGACTGCAGGACTCGAGGTTTTCCGCATATACCTCCAATCCCTCAACAACGACCTCATTAACTACGGGATGGCGCATTTCATAAGCGAGGAAGAGGCTGTCGAGATAAGTTACGGGAGAATACCAGAACTAACGCTTGCCAGCACGTTCAACAAGATACTGAGCGGGATCTCGAACGTCAACGCCTTCAAGAATCTCGTCTATAGCGTTAACGAGATGAAGAAGTTGAACAAGCATTACAAACAGTACCCTCAGAGTCCGGACGGTTTCAATGCATGGAAGGCTGTGGTGGACAGGGAGATGAAGGAGATAAAGGAGAGGTTCAAGCCAAATCCTATCTGATTTTAGAGTTTGGCTACAAGCTCTTTATCCAGATTGTATATCCTTGCTTTCCTAGTCTCAAAAACTTTTCTTTTGAACTGCGGCGAAAAGTCCTTGAGTAAGGCGGGGGCGCTCCCTGATATCAATTCGTTGAATGCTGGCATTACTACTATCTTTGCCTTTTTGTTGTAGCGCTTGTACATTCTTGATGCGCTGCTGGAAACCTTTGACACTACGAAGACTTTTTCCAGCCTGCCGCCTATCTCCATCGCAGGATGGGAATGGCCTGTTATTATCCAGTCCTTTGTCATTGCTTCTTGCGAGGGGAAAGCGTCGCCATGCATCAATGCCACACTATCCAGCAGGAGTTCTTTCACAACGATCGCGTTCGCGCTTAGTCTTTTGATGATCTCTGCAATCCTTGCGTCATGGTTTCCTTTTGCTATTGTGATTGGAATTTCGCGCAACTCATAGAAGAGCCGGCTTAACTCCTCATACTCCTCCTTTGGAGGATATCCAATGCTTTCCTTGACATCACCAAGCATCGCAATTCCTTTCGCGCCTGTCTGCTCTGCCAGAGACAAGATGCTAGCTATCAGCCTTTCATTTGCGTCTGGCATATGTATTCCAGATTTCGCAAGGAGTGTGTCTCTGCCGACGTGGAGGTCGCCGATCACGAGCATTTTCTCCCTTCTTACGAATAGTGCAGGTGCCCCTTTGACAAATTCTATCTCCATGATATCTCAGATATATTGAAGTTTCGGAGAAAGCAATATATTCTGGTCGGTTGAATAAGGTGATGGTAGGAACCATGGACGAAAAGAGCCTCTACCAGCTTGTAGACGCCATACTCGAGACGCTCGAAGGCAAGCTTCCATCGATAGAGAAAAAGGAAGACGCTATTTATGAGATTGAATATGTTGCAAAGAGGATAGACCCTTCGATAGCCCAGGATGATCTGAAAAGGGTGGTAGAGGAGGTGAACAACTTCTCACCGATAAACAAGTACCTCTATGACCAGGATGTAGAGGACATAATGATAAACAACACCAAGAACATTTTCCTCTACACAGGCAACAAGGGAGAGTTCAAGACTGAAGAGAAGATAAATGATAGGAAGGATCTGGACCGTTTCGTAGGAAAGCTCAAGATGTATGCAACCGGAGATTTCGGGGACAAGAACATCTTTGACGTACACTTGCCGAATGGCTCGAGAGTCAACATAGTGCAATCCCCAATTGGCGCCAATATCACCATACGCAACTACAGGGAGAATGCACTAAGCATAATCGACCTAATAAACATGGGCGAATTGAACTACAACCTCGCCGGAAGGCTATGGCTGTACGCGGAGGGCATGGGGTTCAGGCCTGCTAACCTGCTCATAGGAGGCGTGCCAGCGGCCGGGAAGACTACACTGCTGAATGCGATGTTCAGCTTCTTCAGACCTGAGGAGAGGGTCATAGTGATTGAGGACACTTATGAGCTTAACACCGAGACGCAGGAGAACTGCGTAAGGCTAGAGACAAATCCTGGACTCACAATGAGGGAGCTTGTGGCCAACGCGCTTCGAATGAGGCCAGATAGGCTAATAATAGGGGAGGTGCGTAGAGAGGAGGCGAAGGACATGATGACCTCCATGAACATCGGCAGGATATCCATGAGCACGATACACGCTAGCAACACCAGAGATATTGTAACGAGGCTACAGCACACGCCAATGAATGTCGAGAAGGACATAATACCACTCATAGACACGCTGATGGTCGTGACAAGGTCTGTGGAGAAAGGCAAGATTATAAGAAGAATATCTCAGGTTTCGGAGATCTCCGGAGTTGAGACCCAGGTGCTCCTCTCGGATCTCTATGAATACAACTACAAGACCCATGAGAGTAGCGATATCTTCCCCAGCGTCACTTACAGGGATCTTCTTTCAAAGCTCTCCGGAGCACCTCCTACGGAGATAGTAGCTGAGGAAATGAGAAGGGCTAGGATACTCCAGAAGCTGAACGAGCTTGGTCAGAGGGATCTTAAGTCGATAAATGAGTTCTGCAAGAGCTACTACGACAATCCAGAGGCTGCCGCAGATAGGATAGGAGTCAAGTGAGTTATACTTGGATTGTCTTGATCCCCAACAATTTAACCTGCAACAAATAATATCAATTATAACCTACTTTTAGTATCTCCTTTTGCTTCAAAGGCGTAATAATCCCAGACAAGCCAGCTTAGGATATTCCTATTTCCTGAGCTCTCAGTTAAAGTTATACTATCCCAGAGAGAGCTTTTAGCCTTTTCATAAGCTTCTTCTACAGTCAAGCCTTTGAAAATGGAATTCATAAATATAACAGTGTGGCCTAAAAATAAACTTGCAACTTTGTCTTCCAATGGGTGTGTTGAATTACCTTCATCAAAAGTGAAGATGAAGTCTTTTGTATATCCAACGTAACATATCGCTCCAGCAGTTATGCTTGCAGTTCCAAGTTCCTGTGCTGAGCTACAAGATATTGCATAGGTTATCGTAGACTTAAGTTTTCCTTCATTTTCACCAGATATGATTATTGGCTCATTCTTATGTCCAGTTACTGTAGTCTCGTTTCCATGTCCATTTAGAAAAACCATTCTGAATTGCAATTCTGATAAGTAACTTTCCAACACTTTCCTATTC
>DAHVVD010000045.1 GCA_027328265.1 Microcaldota archaeon | reverse complement strand
ATATTCTTCTGCGCTAATAAACTCTAAGGACTCATTCGTTTAGCGAGGAAGATTGAGATGATGAGATGATGCTAAGTAGACTTTATCGCCGAACCTTAAGTATATAAAGATAGAGTGCCATAAATTCATGTCCTGTGAAGTAAAGAGTAACTGCTGAAAAAAGATGATGTAAGCCTATATCGGCGGAGGACATTCGGTGAAGAAGTGAGATATGGCAAACACCTCGGGGTCGCGATATTCGCCATTCTTGTGGCGATCGAGGTCGCAAGCTCGTTCTACATAACGCCTTTCACCATAAGCGACACTGACCCGCTCACGTACGCGGTGGTGCCGCTGCTCATGCTTCCCCTCTTCGCCATCTTCGTGGCTAAGGAGAGGTTTGAGCCCGAGGTAAGGAGGAAAGACATACTGGCAGGCATATTGTCTTTCATATTCTTGATGATAATAACTCTCTTCCTCAGGTACACCTTCTCGTACCTCTTCCTGAGCTACAGGATAGACATGCTCCTCTTCCCCCTGCTCATCTTCGCCACTGCAGTGCCGCTCTTCGGGCTGAGGAACATCTCCAGGTTCAAGTGGATGATGCTCTACTCGCTCCTTGCGAGCCCCATCTTCCTGCTTCCCGTGGCGCAGTCCAACCAGGCCTTCGCGGTGCTGAACACCAGGGCAATATATGATCTTGCAGGAGCGTTCATACACGGCCTCAGGTACGTAGCACCGATCACCATAGCCAGCCCATCCTACCAGATAGGCATAGGCCAGGCCTGCGTGAGCGTGGGCATCCTCGTTGCCATAGCGCTCTTCATGCTGCCCCTTGCATACCTGTATAATGGGAAAAGGATAAGGAAGGCGATCTGGGTAATAAGCGGATTCCTCCTTCTTCTGCTCTTCAACTTCCTGAGGATGCTGATAATAACGATACTCTCGTTCACCACAGGACCAAGCAGCGCCCTGCTCACGCTGCACTACTTCGCTGGCATACTCCTTTTCTACCTGGCGATAATCGTGGCCATACTTGCATCAGGAAAGTTCGGGCTGACACTTGTGCCTGAGAAAACAAAACCTACAAAAACAAAGGCAAGAACCGCAAGCCTCTGCCTTTACGGAATAATACTCGCAGTGATAATCGCTGTGCTCTACTTCCTCTTCACCTCCACCTACAGCGGTGCGTTCAACCCCTCGCCTCTCCTGATAAGCAGCAACATCCCTTTCATGGTAAACAACGCGACGATAGGCCAACTTGGGGCAAGCGTGGTCAATACCACCGGATTCAACGCCACGGCGAACATGCAGTCCAACGATTCAGTTGGGATTCTGATCTGGGGAAGAGGCATAAACATGTCCGAGCCGATAGAGCTCTACGTCACAAGACCAAACAGCGCCATAATATCCCAACTGGAGGCGAACAACAAAGTTGTAGCGAGGCTCTACACTATGGACAAGAGAGGAATATCAGGAACGATGTACCTGATAGAGTCGAACAGCACTGACTTCATGCTGTACAACACCAACGTTCCATTGCTGCTGAATGGCACTGATTCATCTGTGGTATCCCTATACTTCATACTACCAGAGAACATAAGCGGAGAGATCTCATGCAGCGGAGAATACGCGGCTCTCGATACCTATGCCATAAATATCCTAAACCCAGGACTTTACAACCAGTCGGCGAGGAATGAGCTCCTTTCAACGTATTGCGGACTAGACAGGATGACCATATGAAATTCGAGTACTCCGCAGGAGCTGTGATCTACAAGGAAGGCAGAGATGGGAAGCCCCTCTTCCTGCTACTCATGAAGAAGAACAACGAGTACGACATACCGAAAGGCCATATAGAGAAAGGAGAAAGCTCGGAGGAAGCGGCAAGGAGGGAGATAAAGGAAGAGACTGGGTTGGATGTTAACTTCATTCCAGGATTCTCAACAGTCACGAAGTACTTCTTCTACGTCAAGAAGGAGAAGACGATGAAGACGAACAGGCTCTTCCTCTCAAGGATGGATAACCCAAAGGTAAGGATCTCGCACGAGCACAGGGGCTACTACTGGCTTACCTACGAGCAAACCATGAAGGCGATAAAGTACAAGAACACCAGGCAGCTATTCACGGAGGCGAACTGGTACATAGAGAGATGCAACGAGATGGAGAAACTGAACAGAGAATACTCAAAGCTGCCTGAAAAGGAGAAGGGATGGGGTCTCAGCAGGAGACTAGTACCAGGAGAAGGTCCTCTCAGCGCAAAAGTTATGATCATAGGGCAGGCGCCTGGCAGGAACGAGGACGAGAGGCAGAGGCCATTCATAGGAAGGGCAGGAATACTATTAGGAAATGTGCTCTCAAAGGCGAGGCTGAAAAGGGAGAAAATCTACATAACTAGCATAGTGCAGTTCTTCCCCCCTGAGAACAGGATGCCAACAGACAAGGAAGTAGAGCTCTGTCTTCCGTTCCTCAAGAGGCAGATAGAATTGATAAAGCCTGCATTCATAATAACTCTCGGAAGCTTATCAAGCGGAGTGCTCATAGGCGTAAAGAGCATAGAGAAGGATCATGGGAAGATAATAAGAAAAGCTAGGACAGTATACATGCCAACCTACCACCCTGCAGCGGCACTGAGGTTTCCCAGGCTTTACAAGCCGATAGTCGAAGATCTCAGGAAGTTCAGCGCAGAGATGAGGAAAGCAGGAGGTAACAAGGAATAAAGACTATTCCCTGCTTAATACCTGAATACGGGCTCGTAGCTCAGTTTGGTGAGAGCGCTTCTCTGATAAGGAAGAGGTCGTGAGTTCAAATCTCATCGGGCCCAAATGTTGTGACATCCTCCCACGAATGAATTCGTGGGCTTCCAATGTGATCAAATGAAAACCACAAACGTAGTTCCTTTTTCAGCTGCACAGTTTGCATGCGCCGACTATGCGCATGCGGAGGCAAATATCTCCAAAGGCGTTACTTCTGGTGCGTACCACCCTAGTTCAATGTTATTGAATATTAGTTCGGCTGGGAAACAGCGATTTGAGCTGTTTCGTTTTCGGATTTTACGTTAGCCAAACAACCCTATGTCCTATACCTATACTGAAGGAGGCGGGTTTTACGCCACTATCATATAAGGGATATAGATATCTGAGAATTTCTAGAGTCCCAGCTAAGATAGTTTTAATTTTTAGTCCAGATGATCTCGGGTTCTAAGCCTACAACTAGGCAAATATAAGGAATCTTGTAAGCGGCGTTTAGGGCTGAGACACCTTGTCGGCTGAAGCCTTACTTTTATTAAACTCGAGTTTAAGTTTAGTCATACTAAAGTTAAACTGAAGTTAAACTTTAGTAGAAAGCTATTTAAATGACAAGCGCGTATGACATAGCATGTATGTAGAGCGCTCAATACTGGGGAGATTCGCTTCTGCATCAAGGCTCAGCAACGTCGTCGCGATAGTGGGCCCCAGGCAGTCCGGCAAGACGACCTTCCTCAAGGAGCAGGCAAAGGGCCTGTCCTCGTACGTGCTGTTCGACGATCCTGACGTTAGGGAGATGTTCGACGAGGACATCAAGAAGTTCGAAAGCCAGTACATCCAGGCCGACAGGCCAACTATACTGGACGAGGTCCAGTATGCGAAGGACCCTGGCAGAAAGCTGAAGTACCTTGCCGATATGGGCAGGAGGCTTTGGATAACCTCCTCCTCGCAGGCTCTTCTAAGGAAGGAGACGCTGGGATGGCTGGTAGGCCGGGTAACGATACTCACCCTTTACCAGTTCTCCCTCGAGGAATTCCTTGTTGCGAAGGGCCAGAAAGAGACAACCGAGGGCATAACCAGCAGGGCCATAGACGAGCATATGAGATACGGCGGCTACCCTAAGGTAGTCTTGGAGGAGAAGAAAGAGGACAAGGAGACGCTGCTGAGTGACCTCTACGAGACCATGGTGCTGAAGGACGTGGCAAGAGCGTTCAGAATAGATGACATCGCAATGATAGAGCGCATGTCCCTGTACCTCTCGCACTGCGTTGGCAACGTCCTGGTGTACAATAGCGTATCAAAGGAGCTGGGCCTATCCTTTCAGTCGGTCAAGAAATACCTCGACGCCATGGAGAAGAGCTACATAATAGCGCGCGTGCAGCCGTTTTACAGGAACAAGCTGAAAGAGATAACAAAGCAGCCAAAGGTCTACTTCCTTGACACCGGGTTGCGGAATGCGGTAGCAAAGGACTTCAAGATAAGCCAGGAGAGCAGGGGCAAAGTCTTTGAAAATTACGTCTTCTCGGAATTGGTCAAGGCAGACATGGTGGTTAAGTTCTGGCTGCTGAAGAGCAGGGCCGAGGTAGACTTCATCGTCGAGAAGGGCGATAGGGCCATACCTGTAGAGGTCAAGCTGAAATCAGGCGGCGCAGAGGTGGAGAGAAGCATGCGGTCCTTCATAGAAGAATATAAGCCTAGATTGGGCTTTGTGGTGTTCATGGAAGGGAAGCAGGATGAGGTTAAAAAGAACGGGTGCACTGTAAAATTCGTCAATGTTCCCGCCCTTATATCGCAGCTTAAGGGCATCTAACCAGATGCCTACCCTGCATAGTCTTAAAAGGCGCGATGGAAATATTACTTGGTGTAAATATGAGAGTCTTCCTCATAGTTCACGGCATAGTCCAGGGAGTGGGTTACAGGAGCTACGTCAAGAGGACCGCGATAAGAAATACCATAAAGGGCTCTGTAATGAACGCAGAGGACGGAAGCGTACATGTGT
>DAHVVD010000024.1 GCA_027328265.1 Microcaldota archaeon | reverse complement strand
TGGTTCCTTGGCAAAGCTTTATCTCATAGGCATAGATGCTGCGCCCCTCTGGCTGATAAGGAAGCTGAGCCATGAGAAGGGCATGGAGCCGTTCAGGAAGCTTCTCGACGGGCACCACATAATTGACATGGAGTCAGTGCTACCTCCGATGACCGGAGGCGCATGGCCCACAATGTATACAGGCCTGCATCCAGCAGAGCATGGGGTGCCTGACTTTTTTGTCATGAAGAGGGATTACACACCTGAGCTTGCCTACTACGACTCGAAGAAGAACCCCCCATTCTGGGAGAAGATAGCCTCAAAGGGCAAGAAGTGCCTTGTCATAACACCTGCGACAGACATACACCTTCCTGACTACCCTAACGTAGATATGATGACAGGCTTCCCCCTCAAAGCCAAGACGAACAGCAGGCTGCTGGAATCGCTGATGAAGAAATACGAATTCTACGGCGAGCCAGACATAGAGAAGGAGATGAAGGAAGGGAAGATGTCTGAGGAAGAGGGCACAAAGCATTTTGCCAAGAGCATAAGCTCAAGGGTAAAGATAGCCGAGGAGGCGATTGAGAAGAACGACTATGACTTCGTCTATGTCTGCTTTACCGAGACTGACAGGCTTCAGCACTTTGTCCTCAACATGAAGAACATGGAGGATTATCTGCTGCAGATATACGCAGAGATAGGTAAGTACGTAAAATATGTGGTCGAGAGGGCCGAGGGAGAAGGATCCTCAGTGATGCTTGTCTCCGACCACGGAGCGCAGCCGATAAAGGAGAAGTTCCTGCTCAACACCTGGATGGTTAAGGAAGGCTACGCGAAGCTGAAGGCTTCTGTAATGGAGAGCATGAGTGAAGAGCCCAAGGAGCAGCTCTCCTATAACATAAGGGAGAAGCTCATCAAATCGAAGTTGAGAAAGGCATATGACAAATTGCCCCATGCTGCGAAAGGCGTTGTTGCAAAATCAATGGGAAAGCTCTTCTCGGGAACTGGAAGCGGGGAGTACACGAGGCTTCATCTCTTCGACTTCGATATGGAAAAGACAAGTGCTTTCGCTGCGGTCTCGAACCTTATGGTTGCAACGATATGGATAAACGATTCAAGATTTGCGGATGGGATTGTAAGCAAGAGAGAGAAGGGGAAGCTGAAGAAGGAGCTCTCGAGGAAGTTGATGAACATAAAGGACAGGCATGGCAGGCTCATGGTAAATATATGGGACGGCGCAAGGTATTACGGCAATACCAAAAAGTTCATACCTGCCGACCTCCTAGTAGAGATAAGGCCGGGGTACATGCTGGACATCTACAACTTCTCGAGAAGTTCGCTCTTCATGGAGCCCGAGCCGCCTAAGAGGGGCGACCACACTAGGCTCGGCATATTCGGAACATATCCCGAAAGGCCAAAGGCGAAGGGAGATGTCTTCTCGATACTCGATGTCCATGATGCCGTCTTGAGCCATTACGGCTCAAGGAAGTGATTTGCCCAGCAAGCTAAGGTTAATAAAGTTTGATTTCTTAGGTGGATTAGTTGTTCCATGTTCAACAAGGAGAAGAAGGTGCAGCCTGCACTCGAGTTCCTCTCTGTCTACTCATGGGCATTCATCTTCCTGGTTGTGTCTATTGCTGTGCTTGTTGTTCTCGCAAACGTTAACAAGAACATAGCATACCCTCCTTCGAAATGTTTCCTTACGCAGAGCCTTGTCTGCCAGCGCCTCTACGTGATGTCGAATAGCCTAGGCACCTATGTGCTCATCATCTTCACCAACAACCTTGGCGAGGAGATAAGTTTCCCTAACAACGCGTTCGAAATCAGTCCAACATACGCAAATCAGATATATTACGGTCAGTGCTACCCTACAAACGCAGTCGTCACCTCGACAGTCTCATGCAACGCTGCTATAAGCAGCTACAAACCACCGATAGGCGCTGTTTTGACGCCCAGATTTACAATCAGCTACAAAATATGCGGAACGTCATGCTCCGGATCCCTGTCCGTATACAACACAAGCGGCACCTCGACAGTTACAGTCTCACTATACCAATATCCATACCAGATCCTTTCGGTATCTGCAAGTTCTGGTGGCAAGGTGAACCCTCTTGGCTCTGGCAATTACATTCTAGGAAGCTCTGTGACGCTATATGAGACTGCCAATACTGGCTACTACTTTAGTGGATGGAGTGGCTCAGGCACAGGGACATACTACACAGGAAGCAGCCCCAACCCCTCCGTAGTGATCAACGGGCCTATAACTGAAACGGCAAGCTTCTTGAAGAGCACATACAACCTGCAGGTCACTACGAGAACCGGTGGAACGGTATCACCATCCCCAGGATTCTATTCCGAATCTTATGGGGCGACGCCGATATTGTATGCAGTTCCAAGCTCTGGCTGGGCCTTCCTCTCCTGGACATGCAGCGGCGCATGCACATCCAGCGACACTGAATCTACCAGCAACACCATCACACTCTCTGCAATCACTGGAGGAATTGTGGAGACAGCGAACTTCCAGACTTACGCATACAGTCTGCAGGTCGCAACTGGCAGTGGCGGTACAGTTTCCCCTACTCCTGGGGTTTACGGCGAGGCAAACGGAGCTACACCCACCATATATGCAAATCCGAATGCTGAGTATACTTTCTCTTCATGGACATGCACGAATGGAGTTTCAAGCAGCGCCTGCACTGCAGGCGACACTGAGTCAAGTAGTAGTGCGCTCACCCTATCCGCGATAACCGGAAACATAATCGAGACTGCCGCTTTCGCCCCTACATGCCAGGGTGGCAGCACTGTATTCGGTATCGGATCAACCACAACATACACGGTGCCTACAGCCTGCGGCCACGCTCTGATACAGGCTTGGGGCGGCGGAGGAGCTGGGAGCGCTCCTTTCAATGGTGCAGGGGCGGGATACATATCAGGCAGCGTCGCTGTCACACCAGGAAGTACGCTTTACATTTACGTAGGCGGAGGAGGAAGCGCAGGCACAGGCGGCGGAGGTTGCTCTGCAGTAGGCACAAGCTCTGGACTCTCTTCAGCATTCGTAGTAGCTGCAGGAGGGGGTGGAGCAGGATCGGCACCATTGAAAGGAGGAGGCTCTGGCGGTGCGGGAGGGGGCACCTCTGGCACCAGTGCCGTTGGAGGGGGAGGAGGTGCGAGCCAGACAAGCGGCGGATATGCAGGAAATGGAGGAGGCGCGACTGCTGGTTCCTCGTTCCAAGGTGGAGTTGGAGGCTTCCAGACAGACCCCAACGGCGGTAGCAGTAGTGGAGGGGAAGGAGGCTGCGGCATTTATGGAGGAGGAGGAGGAGGCGCAACCGCGAGCTGCATAATCCTAAAAGGAGGAGGCTACAAATGCACAGATTTAAGCGAAGGGGGAGGTGGAGGGGCCAGCAGTAACACAGTCTCAATGTCAAACCTTATCAACACAGGAGGGAGCGGAGTAAACGCAGGAAACCCATCGGGGTCCATAGGCGAGGGGGGCACTGGCACCGCGAACGGCAACGCAGGCGAGGTAATCATCACCTGGTCTACTTGAGGCTCTCGGAGTCATGCGGTTTAAGGAGCGCGGTGCATAAGTTAACTCTGGTTATTTTTCCTTCTTGCGCCTGCGTTGCTCTTCCTGCCGCTGAAGACCGATGTAGCCTTCTTGAACTCCTCCGGGGAGTCGAACTTGTAGTAGACGCTCGCGAACCTTATGTATGCCACTGGATTAACCTGAAAGGGGTAGAAGGAGTAGGATAGGATTCAAAGTATGGCAGAATTTATTTCATTTCTGACCTGGGTGAACTTTGGCAGATTTCCAGGAACGAGTGCAGCAAGGTCATTATCCCAGCTTCTTCTCTTTTCTTCAATCTTGGCGAGGAGCGTATCTTGGGAAAATGTTGTTTCTGCGCGCGAAAGTTTCTTTTTTATAAGGCTTATGTCAGGCTTAACTGATTTTACCTTAATAAGGTACCACAGGTCATAGACGTCCCTGGCCTTTTTTCGTGTGTAAATCGCCCTTATCTTCTCAGCCAGTATTTCAGACTCGCTCATTGCAAATATGTCGAATGGTCTGACTTCCTTATATGACGGAAGGTATTGGGCTCTTATGGCGGGGAGGATTACCCTTTCCCTGAAGCTGATATTAAGTATGACTGTCCTGCTTGTTTCTTTCCGCCCTTCATAGAGGGGCCCATTGCAATCTAGGTATATGTTAAGGGAATTCCCAAACTTTTCTGTTTTGATATGCGTGTTTATGTTGAGGAGCTTGAAGAAGTAGGGCAGGCGGTTAAAAAATTCCTCATTTCTGAAATTTCTTGTTGCGGTAAAATCCAAGTCCTCGCTGAATCGGTTGAGTTGGTAAATCTTATAAAGGCAGGTTCCCCCTTTGAAGACGAGCTTGTTGCCGAATTCCCTGCAGGTGTTCATCAATGCTATGTCCTGCAGATAATCTACTTCTGCGAGGGTTATTGGCAGCCCCTTTAATTTTGCTATTGCTGATAGATCACGTTCGCTTATCATTGACGAGCGCCCTTAGTTTAGCGTTAAGGCCATGTATGATCTTTCCGTAAAGAAACAGTTTTCTTTTGCTTAGTTTATTTCTGTTTGATTCTATAATCTCTGATGCCTCCTGCACTGTCATCTTTTTGGTCGCAACGGCGTCAATTATTGCCTTTTCCTTTTCTGCGACAAATATTTCCTTGTTTTTGTACATCTCCTTTTCAAATCCGAAGAATCTGTCCTTCTTTACTGTCAGGAACTCTATCCTGCCGTTTCCGAATGATATTGTCTTTCTTTTCCTTTTGATTGTGGTAACTACGTGTATGGTGAATGGAAGCTGCTCGGTAAGTCTGTGGTAGCTAAGGGCCGCCCAGCCTGATATGTAGCTTGGCCAGGCTATCCACGAGGCTATGGCAAACGGATCTGTTTCCAGAGTATATTTGCCCTTCTCTATCTTGTATATCTGCCCTGTTTCCTTTAGCCTATAGGCGAGGGTGTATGCGTATCCTATTTCCTTATTTGCGATGCTTGCTATGTCTTTGACCGTAAAGACAGGATAACGAGACAGCTCTTTTATCAGCTCTCTGGACTTCATTCAACCAATCTTATCAAAATTGATAAGATTATACCCATAAGATTTATAAGGCTATCTGCATCTGTGATCGGAATGAATGAAAAGTATTTACAGCGTCTTCCCAACCCATTTTTTTGTTTTAGGCTTCTTAGCCTTCGCCCTGCCGCTGAAGACCGATGTAGCCTTCTTGAACTCCTCAGGGGAATCGAACTTGTAGTAGACGCTCGCGAACCTTATGTATGCCACTGGATCCAGCTTCTCCAGCTCCTTGATGACCATGCCGCCTATCTCCCTGCTCGTTATCTCGAGCTTTCCGCTAGTCCTTATCTTCACCTCTATCCTGTCAGCTATGCCATCCATTACGCTCCTAGGTATCTCCCTCTTCTCGCAGGCTTTCAGTATTCCTCCCAGAACCTTGTTCCTGTCGAACTGCTGCCTCGTGTTGTTAGCCTTTATGACTGTTATCTCCTCCATCTCTGCCCTCTCATAGGTCGTGAACCTCCTCTTGCAGTGCTTGCACTCCCTCCTTCTGCGCGTTACCTCCTTCTCCATGACCTCCCTTGAGTCTATTACCTCTGTATTCTCATCCTTGCAGTATGGACATCTCATGGTCTCACTGGCTTATGAAGTCCCCCATCTTCCTCTGCTTTATCAGGTTTATAGTCTTCCAGCGGTTCCTTATATAGGGCATGAAGCTTTCGTTCTTCATGTTCGCGCGCAGCATCTCTATCGTGTACTTGTCTGAGGGATAGCCTGACCCTACCTCTATGCCTTCCCTCTCAGAGATCTTCTCTATCTCGTCGTCGCGCACGACTTTTGCGATTATGCTCGCTGCCGATACAACAGGATACCTTGCATCGGCCTTGTGCTCGGCCAGAACCCTTATTGCACTCACGCCTTCGTCTAGCCTCTCCCTCTTCTCCTTCACGCCGTTTATGAGTAGCGGTCTCTTCGCGAACATCTTTACCCTGAGCCCGAACCGCTCCGAGACCACGTCTGGAGAATCGAGGTAGATTCTCTTGGGTATCACGTCCATAGAATCGAGAAGGCCAGCAAACTTCGCCGCCTCGAGCTCGTTTATCGAGATTCTGTTTTGCATAGCCTGGTTTATCTCCGAGCTGGTTATGCTGTAGACCTTCACCTCCTCGGCTATCGCGCTTATCTCATCGAAGAGGAAGCGCCTCTTCTTCCTCGTGAGCATCTTGGAGTCGCGCACTCCTATCCTAGAGAACCTGTTCTCCTTCGCCTTGCTCACGCTGACAATGCTTATAACAATCGGGCCCACTACAGCGCCGCGACCCGCCTCGTCGCCGCCTGCAATGATAATGTGAGCACCTTATACTAGGTTCTTCCTGTCTACCACTATGAAGTCGTTCACTGCCATGACGCTCGCATAGGGCACAGTCAGCCTGCCGCTCTTGACGCTCAGCTTGTTCACAAGCTCGCTGTCCACGTTGGGCTCTATGACAAGGGCGTTGAGCTTACCTGATGTCTCGCTGACCTCGGCATCGACGAACTTGCCAAGATCGAAACCATCAGTAGTGACAACTTCCTTGCCCACAAGCTGTTCTGCTATCATATATTTTACCATTCCATGCACCTGCTACCAGAGATATCTAGATTATACTCATTGCTTAAATTTATATATCTGTGCCCTCGGAAGAATGCAGTCGGATTCGTTGCTCGCCTTCAAGGAAAACAAGGAAAGGAATAAAAACCAGTCAAGAGATACCCTATCGGTTTGATGGACGAGCACGAGAGCATGCTCCTTTTCAAGGACAAGCAGGCTAAATTGATACTCGCTCTTGCTGACGGTACCAAGGAATGGTACCTCTCCAACCTCGCCAAGAGCGCAAACGTCACCTATATACACACAAGCAGGTTCGTCACGAAGTGCGAGAAGGTCGGGATAATGAGCTCTGAGGTGCACGGAAAGATAAAGAGGGTATACCTGACTGATAAGGGAAAGGAGATAGCGAACGGGATAAGCAGCATACTCTCAAAGATCAATGAGAAGCCAACAGAGCAGCAGCAACAGCAACAGCCCAAGTAGTCATACGACTTCGAGGAGGGCTCTCTTCTTCATTGAATTAAGTATGTGGCCGTAGTCCCTGTAGTTGACGAAGGCAGTGACAGTTATTGTGTACTCGCCCTTATCGGTACCGGTGTTCCCGTAGATATCTATCCTGCTCTCCTTCGTCTCATTTGCTCCGAGCGTTCCGAGCTTCGCCTCCTTCTCCTTCGCAAGCCCCATTGTGTCGAAGCTGAGCTGCTTCGGAAGGCTCACTACAACCGAGGAAAGAACAGGCTCTCCGGTGAGGTTCTTTAGTGTGACCACAAGGCCTAGTGAGTTTTTCTCCCTTGACCTTAGCCTGTAGGGAACGAACTCGGTCTTCATCTCATAGGGAAACCTCTGCCCGAGATCAGCAGATACGTTCTTCTTGCCGAAGATGTCTAGGAGTCCCATAAGATCAACCTGCAGTTACATTGAGTGAGGCGTATGCGCCTGAATCGCCTATCACTTCAATCTTGTAGGTATCTCCATTTATAAGGCTTACTGCTATTCTGCCTCCAGCTAGGGACAACCTGCCGTTGAATGCGAGGGTGGACGTTGCGCCTGGCTGCATCGTGTAGCCATATGCTGAGCTGGAGAGGTTAGCTGCTGAGGAAGGAAGCACCAGGCCCGAATTGCTCGTTACGAAGAAGTCGAGCGACCCCAGGTTCATCTGCTCGAGTTTTATATTCTGGGCGTAGCCTGCCTGCGCCTCAGCCTGGGCTTTGACTAACAGGTTTATTATGTTGGTGAGGTTGGCGCTGCTGAGGTTGCCAGAGATTATCCTAGCCTTTATCTTTGCCTCTATCTGGCTTATGTTCTCGCTCTGCAGGCCCTGAGCAGAGCCGGAGAGGTTGGCAAGGACGTTCTTCAGGAGCGAAGCCTTAGCGCTTGCGTTGAGGTTGTTCAGGCTGCTCACTCCTTGGATGGAACCGTTTAGGAAGCCTCCCGCCTCTATTCCGGAGATCTGGTTGGCTGATATGCCAAACGCGGAGCCTAACTTCGCGAGCTCGCTTATGTTTATGCTGGAGAAGACGTTGGCGTTTATGCCAGATGCTCCGCTGCCCAGCTGTGAGAGCACATTGCCTAATATCGAGAAGGTGCCATTGAGCAGCGATGAGGACGTTATGTTGTTTATGCTGTAGATTGGCGGCACGTTGGTCTGGAGCTTTCCAATGGTGACATAGAGGGATTCGTTTCCGAGCAGGATTACGTTCCTGATGGTGATAGGAAGTTTTGATTTGTCGCTCACCTTGAGTGAGATTGAAGTCTGGTTGCCTTGCGAGATCATCGAGGCGCCATCTATGCTTATGTTAGGTGACGACGCCGAGAGGCTCTCTGTCGAGCTTGAGTTTATCCCAATATCGCTTCCTACGTAGAGGCCGCTCTTTGCAGGTAGAAGTATGCCTCGCAATGAGGGTACCATCACGAAGAGGCTCTCGTTGTCTGTATACAGCACTATGACTGTAGGTGAGAGCGAGACAAGGAGGCTTGCATAGTTATGTACACTTCCCTGCGAAACATTGGTGGTTAGCTTACGCGAAGTTAGGATGAGAGGGTAAGAGGTGCCGTTTACAGTTATGTTGGCAGAGGTTATGTTGAACCTTACCATATCAACTGTAGAGTTTGATGCAACCTCAAGTTTAGCCACGACCCTGCTGATATTTGAAAGGGAGAGAAGGTTGACTAAGCCATTCTCCTGGCTTTCTATCCAGGCCGACCCGGAAGCGTTGGTTATATGGGCCTGTACCGAATCGTAGTTGATGAAGAGGCTGCTTGTGCCTTTCGGGAGATATGCTGGATCTGTAAGCTCGACGAAGAGCGTGGAGCTCTTTCCAGTGCCTAGCGTGTAGAATGCGTATGCCACTACAAGTATTATCACTAGGACAAGAAGTGCTATCAGAGTTTCAGTTCCCTTTCCCAGAGAATCACTGCATTAGATGGAACACATAAAATTAAAAGACATAAAGACCTACTTAGATAGGTTAGGGTCATGGCAAAAGCGAAACTTGATGAGGCAATTTTCAAGGCTTATGACATACGCGGCATCTATCCCTCGCAGATAGACGAGGGCACCGCATTGGCAGTGGGCTGCGCGTTCGGAAGATACATAGGTAAGGGCAAGAAGGTCGCCGCCTGCATGGACGTGAGGCTGAGCAGCCCTTCCCTGCACAAAAATTTCCTGGAAGGCTTCTCGGACTCTGAGCCGAAGCTCGTTGACATAGGCGTGGCTCCTACTCCTGTGGCATATTTCGCATGGAACTACTACGGGTTCGAAGCAGGGGTCATGATAACGGCAAGCCATAATCCAAAGGAGTACAATGGCTTCAAGTTCTGGGACAGAAAAGGATGGGTCAGCATGGAGTCAGGACTCGGCAAGATTAAGGAGATGGCTACCAGTGGCACTAAATGCAACAGCAGAAAGATGAACATCGAAGAGAGACACTTGCAAACACTGGATGATTATGGGAGATTCGTTCTTAGCAAGGCAAAGGTGAAGAAGGGAATAAAGATAGCCATAGACCCTGGCAACGGCTCTTACTGCAACCTTGCCAGGAAGATACTCGAGAAGGCAGGAGTTGAGGTGGTCGAGATTAACGGTTCACCAGATGGCAACTTTCCAGGAAGGGCTCCGGAGCCTAAGCAGGAATCGCTAGGAGAGTTGATAAGTATAGTTACCGATGGTGGGCTGGATTTTGGAATAGGATATGATGCGGACGGAGACAGGGGCATCTTTGTGGACAGCAGAGGAAGGGTCCTCAGGGGCGATTTTGCACTCGCCATCTTCGTGGCCAACATGCTTAAGGGAGGCAGCAAGGTCGTCTATGATGTAAGCTGCTCAGACGCAGTAATAGACGTCGTTAAGAAAGCCGGCGGCGTGCCAGTAGTGACAAAGGTTGGAAGGACCTACATACTTGCGGCTATGGCAAGGGAAAAGGCGGCGCTTGGCGGAGAGATCTCCGGGCATATGTATTTTGCAGACGCATACTATGGCGACGACCCACTTTTTGCAACGATGAAGATGGCTGGGATACTCTCCTCAAAAGGCAAGAGCCTTTCGCAGCTGGTGGACGAGCTTCCAAGATACGAGACCGTGGCTCTCGAACTTCACGCAGAAGATTCAGTGAAATTCAGGATTGTAGAGTTGCTGACCAAGGAGCTTTCGGAGCAGGGCGATGAGGTCATAACTATAGATGGCATCAAGGTGGTCACAGGGAAGGGCTGGTTCATCATGAGAGCCTCGAACACCACCCCGATAATCAGGCTTATCGCTGAGGCGAAAAGCAAAAAGGAATTGGACGCTCTGGTTGATTATGCAAAGGCGAAGTTTGAGAAAGCGTATAATAAACTGGGCAGGTGAATAGGCATATGGCCAAGGCTATCTTTTATACGATGCTGGGCGCAGCAGTCGTTCTGATAGCGGCATTTGCAATCTTCTTTTTATACTATGGAAAGAGCAGCACAATCATATCCGGATCTGTTGTCAATATTACTGCCGGGCAGCGGATTAGCAACTTTCTGGCCGTGCAGGTGAATCCAAGCAACGTAACAGGGCTTTTGTACACAGAGTATCCTGTAGCTCGATTGAATGGGACGCCTGACACCGTATACGTAGGCGATTCTGTGGGTTATGTCTGCGATGGAACACTTGCAAAGCTTATTGCAATACATGGCAATAAGGCAGTCTTCAGACTTAATACAACAAAATCAAAATATGGGTGCCCTATCTGATTGCGAGATAAAAACCTAACAAAAACCTACTTCTCTGGCAAGCCCTTTATACTTATCCTGGGAAGCATACTTGATGAGCTGATGGGAAAAACCCTTGAAACGAAGAAGAAGATACTCAACTTGCTTAAGAAGAACAATATGACCATAACAGAGCTCAGCAGGGAGCTCAATCTTTCCACAGCGACGATCAGCCAGCATCTGGATGATCTTCAGAGGATAGGTGCAATAGAAAAGATAGACAACGAGCATTTCAAGAAACTAAAGTATTACAAAGTTAGGGAGGCTGTAAACATGAATATTGCAAAGTATGTAATTGGAGCCCTCGTGCTTGTTGCAACTGTATCTCTAGTCTACTTTTACTCGGCTCACAGAGGTAGCAATCCTTACACCCATGCAAGTCAGGTATTAACAACAAATACAAGCAGCAATACAACGCAGGCAGTGGCACCTAAGATCGGCGGCGGATCCTTTGCCTGCCCTCTTATAACGTACAACCTGAACGGCACAATAACTAACTATTCTGGCTTCATGCTCTACTACCTGAACTCCAGTCACGGCAAGGTGGCAGATTATGTTTTGGGAGGAAGTTCTAGCGGAACTTTGTACTTGAGCGAGTTTGTTAATCATGTGCTTGACCAGAATAATACGCTCCTCACCACAAATAGGATTCACTATGCTGAAATTACACGGGTCGGCTCGCATAACAGCACTGCACCAGGAATCAACGTCACGATCTCACCAAGTACATATAATGCGGTCAACAACACCACTATAAACTTCACTGTTGGAATAAGCACTATGAACGCAGAGCATGAAACCTACTGGCTCAGGATAGATGGGCCGTGCGGCGGAGGAGTGCCTTACGTGCTCCTGACAATAGGCAACAGGCCCTACAACGGGACCGCGACACCGCCTGTCAACATTTACGCTTGATGTGATATTATGGCAAATAAAGAATACGGTATGTTCGCTGCTGTGCTTGCAGTTCTCGCTGCTATTGTTGTAGTGGAGCTTGTCTTGCTCTTCCAGCTGTCTGGAAGCGTTTCGCTGATCAGGGGGGAATTTGGGGGAGGCAACCAGCATACAGCCACAAACACGAGCTTATCATACCTCACGATAACGGCGAGCGGCAGCGTGCAGGCCGTGCCAAGCAAGGCGACTCTTGAGGTAGACTTCGAGGGCAAAGGCACTACATCATACGCCGCTACAGCAAACCTAACATCTGAGCTTAACAAGGCAAACTCCACGCTCATCCAATACGTAAACGGCAACATGAGCAACATACAGACAAGCTACTACAGTGTCTACAACCAGAGCAGTTACTACTCTACTTACAATGGCTATGTTGCGACTGAAAGCGTAAGCGTTACGATACCAAACATAAACAACGTCAGCGCTGCTATAGGCGCTATCTCAGCGATAAACGGGACATCAGTATATGGAGGCGCTGGGGAGCTTTCTGACGCGCAGACGACTAGCATGCGCACTACTGCGCTTTCGGGCGCAATAACGAACGCCACATCGCAGGCCCAGACGCTACTGCCAGGAAAGAACTTCTCGATAAGCAACATGACAGTGAACTCCTATAACAGGTATCCGATATATCCGGTTGTTGCAGGGTCCAGTGCGCTGGCAACATCCAGTAAACAAACCTTAAGTCCAAGCTACTTCACAGGCACTCAGACACTCACAGAGAGCATAACAGTGATCTTCCAGTACAAGAAGTGACCCAAGCCTCCGGCGAGGATTCGGTCAGGAAGACAGTGGGCTTATCTGTTATTTTACGTCTTCTATGCCGATTGCGTTATCGGTTTTCTTTTGCAGTTCTTTATCTTGTGTAATTAATTTCAAATGTTCCTTTTCAGCTAAATATGCATAAGAGGCATCATAAAAAGTTATGTTCCTTTCCAAAGAAAGTTTTAGAACTTCAACGATTGAGTCTAGGCCTAGTTTTTCCAAGTCTTTTGTCGATTCTGAGAATATAGCTGCTACCCTTTCAGGATTTTTAAGCTTCTTCCGTTTGTTTTCCTTCCAAAGAACATTGCCTATTTCATATTCTGTGAGTGTGCTTATTACAAATTTGTTAGGATCTAAGGGTATGCCTTTTAGTAGCATAGGATACAAGGCAGACGTATCAATTATGTACCTATCTTTCTGTTCTGATTTTTCTGATGTCATTTGCCCACTCTTTGTCAGTAACAATCATTAATTTACTTAACTCCTTTGCCATTTCCTGCGCCTTCTGCTTTTTTTCAGTTACCATTTCTTCCAAAAGAGTTTCTAGTGTTCCTTTTACATCTATGCCTAACTTTTCTGCTTCGTCCTTTAGGCTCTTTTTGACTCGTATAGACAATACTTCTGTTTTCATTGCATTACCCAACTGCCATATACCCTAACTGTCGAACTGCTGTATACACTATAAGGATATTGTATACATTAATATATTAACCTGTCGTTGACAGACGGGCCATTCTGTCAGGAAAGAGGGGGATATAGGTTTAACCTGAGAGCCTCCGGCGAGGATTGAACTCGCGACCTCGTCCTTACCAAGGACGCGCTCTACCACTGAGCTACAGAGGCGCAAGAAGTTATTTGCCTGAAACGACTATAAATCAATGCTTCAGGTTATCCGAAAGGAAGGCGGTTGCGCGCTTCCATGCATCTGCAGCAGCATCAGCGTTGTAGTTCTTTCCGGTGATACTTCCTGATCTGTTGTCCATGAATTAGTTAGGTAACCTAATGTTTTATATGATAGTGGCGTAAAACCCACCTCCTTCAGAGGTGGGATATAAGCCACGCAGAGACGGAATATATGACGGACAACAAAAAGAAAGAAATATAAACGCAAAGGCGCATATAGCCTTGGTCATTGTGAAAACAACATACAAATTCAGGGCATATCCCTCAGTCAAACAGAAAGAGATACTGAACAGGCAGATGTATCTTTCAAAAGAAGCATATAATCTCCTTCTCAATCAATCGAAGACCTACTACAAACAAACAAAGAAGACACTGACGGAATACAGGATGAATATCTGGCTGACCAAACTAAAGAAAGAGAGGTCAGAGTTCAATGAACTGCATTCACAAGTCCTTCAAAACATCTCAAAGAGAATCTCAGACTCGTATAAATCATTCTTCAGAAGATGCAAAGAAAAGAAGGCAGGAAAGAACCAGAAGGCAGGATTTCCAAGATACAGGAAGTTTGTTTCATCACTCACTTACCCTCAAATAAATGGATTCAAAATACAAAGAAAGAAAGCAACGCTCTCAAAGATAGGGAAAATCAATTTCGTCAACCACAGGGAAATTGAAGGAAAGATAAAAACGCTGACAATCAAGAAGACAAAAAGCGGAGAATGGTATGTAACAGTCGCAACGGAAAAGGAAAATGTAGCACCATTCACTAATGGGGAGAAGGCGGTAGGGATAGATTTAGGACTTGCAAACTATGCAACTCTCTCAAACGGTGCCGTCCTTGAAAATAGGAAGATTCCAAAAACAAGGATGAAAAAACTTCAAAGGATAATCTCAAGGAAAAAGAGAGGCTCAAAGAACAGAAGAAAGG
The DNA here is from genome assembly GCA_027328265.1 of Microcaldota archaeon. Taxonomy (GTDB): domain Archaea; phylum Micrarchaeota; class Micrarchaeia; order Micrarchaeales; family CABMGC01; genus JAJZIZ01. The sequence goes on along the minus strand of DAHVVD010000024.1, from coordinate 197 downwards.
CAGTAATCAATTTTGCAAGGGAATACGAACACATTGCAAGAATCAGGGAAGACTATCTTCACAAACTCTCGTACAATCTTGTCAATTCATACTCATTCATTGCATATGAGAAATTGAAGATTGCAAACATGATGAGAAACCATCATCTTGCAGGGGCAATTGGAGAGGCATCTTGGGGAAATTTCGCAGGCTATCTG
>DAHVVD010000069.1 GCA_027328265.1 Microcaldota archaeon | reverse complement strand
AACCTTCGCGGTCCTGATAGGCGGACCCACTCTCTACGCGCTTACTTCAAAGATGATAGCTGTTACAGATACTATCTGGGCTGGGATATTGAGAAGCAATCCGACTGGACTGCCATCCGCAGGCGTAGCATTCCTGAAGCCTACGCCGCCGCAGATAACCATAGCCCAGTATACCGACTTCTCGATAGTTGCGGTGGTGATGATAACCGCGCTTGGATCGATAATAATCTCGGTGATATCCACAGGCACAATGATGCGCGGACTCAAGTATCTCCCGCTTTTCGTTATAGTCGGCCTTCTTGTATTTTACGCCGTGTCCATCTTCATAAACGGCGCGTTCGGGAGCCTCGGCACAGCTCCGTGAATCCCGATTATTCTAGTCCAAGTGTGCTGTTTGTCCAGAGTTCTATCGTCATCTGGGCTGGCGCGCCGTTGATCACAACCGGAAGCACAGAACTCTGCAAGGAGGTCGCATTGAGCTGGGCCGGGTTCTTGCCTATGCTCTCGCTTATCCAGCTGCCTGTTATCGTTATGTAATAGTCGTAGCCTACGCCGAGCGCTGGTTTTGCCGCCTGGTAGTTGTCACTAGACATGTTCTGCAGCGCATTTATCTTGAACTGCGAGAGGCTGCCGAAAGTGCCGTTGCCTAGCCCCACCGTGATATTCTGCCATGCCGATACGGCACTGAAGTTGACTATATAGTTCCAGTTTGAAGGAATGCCGGGGGAGAGAAGCTGACTTCCGAGGCTGTTGAGCTGGAGCTGTATGTTTGCGACATTTCTTCCATATAAGAGGGAATACTCGCCACTTATGTTTAGCCAGACGTATGTCAAGAGCACTAGAGCGAAGACGAAGATTATGACGGCGAAGACTAAGTCAAAAGACCAGAACTGCGCTTTCATACCAGCACTACTCGTTATAAGACAAGAAGCCTTTTAGACCCTAACAATACTGGACTTCGCAAAGCTATTTTAATTTTTTGTGTTTATTTAATCTGGGATTGGGCAAGGCCGTTGCATGGCAGTTAATCTAAGGTTTGAATAGATGAGGTTTCCTATAAGGGTTTTCAAGGTAAAGGATCAGACTATGGAGCCCACCCTTAAAATCGGACAGTATGTCGTAGTGAGCGGTATGCTTGGCGACGTCAAGGAGGGCGACGTGGTTATGTTCAGGCACCCGTACAGGAAAGCTAACCTCATCAAGAGAGTAAGGAAGATAGAGAAGGGCAAGTACTTCCTAGTCGGAGACAAGAATACGCCGCTTGGAGAGGACAGCAGGGAATTCGGGCAGATAGAGCCGCAGGACATAATCGGCAAGGTAGTCTTAGGAAGATAGAGATGTTTTGGGAAACGCTTTATAACCTTTTCCTGCAATATATAATCAGCTAAATCTCAGTGGTAAGTATGAAGCTTAGGCCAGCACGCACAATGAGGTATCTGAAGAGCCAGGCATGGGCAAGATACTCTGTAAAGAAGCCAAGGAAGAACTACATCAAGGCGCTTCCGCACACGAGCCTCATAGTCTTCAGGATGGGTGTCAGCAAGCCTGATTACAACCTTCTAATCACACTGAATGCGGATCAGTATGTGCAGGTGAGGTCGAATTCGCTAGAGGCGGCGAGGCAAGTGGCGAACAAGCACCTCGAACGTGAGATACCTGCCAACTACTTCTTCAGGGTCGTGACATATCCCCACAACGTAATCAGGGAGAAGAAGAGGGCGACAGGTGCAGGAGCAGACCGACTCTCGCAGGGAATGTCGATGTCATTCGGTAAACCAATCTCGGTAGCGGCAAGGGTGCACAGGAACCAGCCAGTCATGGAGATAAAGGTATTCGACAGTCCGATGGCGAGGCAGGTCGCGCACGAAGCGCTAAAGCGGGCCTCATCGAAGCTCTCTGGCAATTACTCTATAGTGACCAGCGAGATTAAGGGCTCTTGAGCAGGGATTTTACAGCTCTTTTTAATTTTGGGAGATCTTCCTTTATTATTTCCCAGATAGTCTTGATATCCAGTTCAAAGTACTGATGGACCAATATGTCCCTGAGCCCCGATATGTCATCCCATTCTACCCATGGAATCCTTAAGCGTATTTCTTTTGGAATGTTTTTTACGGCTTCGCCTATAGTCGAGAGATTCCTTATAATGGCGTCTTCTCGCATTGGATCTTCCTGAAGATCTTCAGGAGAAATGCCTTTTGTGTAATCCTCTATTCTCCCTATGGAATTTAGGATGTCATTAAGGTATATTTTATAGTCCCTAGACATATACGACACTCTCCAATATCTGCTCTTTAAGTTCGGAGCGGATAGCTTCCTTTATTATGAGATCGACCTTCTTTCCAAGTATGTTTTCCAAGAAAAATTTTAATTTCATGTAGTTATGGAAATTTTTCCTGTTGGGCGAGAACTCTACCAGTAGGTCTATGTCGCTATCTGCGGTCTGTTCGTTCCTGACATAGGAGCCGAATATGCCTATCTCTTTTGCTCCGAAGCCATTAATTTTGCGTTTGTTTTTTTCCAATATAGCTAGAACTTCCCCATATGTTTGGGCATGATTCTTACTGGCAGATATTTCTGCCCTTGAAATCATAGTTCTCCCTTCCTCAGATAGTAGTTGCTTTACAGCAAGTCTGAGGAAGTCGGACTTTGTGACATATTTTCCCTTAAGCACCTCACCCTCTATCTTCCTTACATCGTCGCTTGGTAGTATTACAAGTATTTTCTTTGGTTTTTCCCTTTTCATGTATATCTAAAAGATATATAAAGGATATATTATAAAAGCCTTTTGAATAGGACTCGATATCCTCACCATTTAGGGCATTTCTGAAAACAGACTTTATATGATTTTCGCCTTTTTGTAGTAGGAGTCAACTTTATTTATCATCATCCTCAGCCAGGGCGTGAATTTCTCTGGATTCTTTCTTATCTCGCTCTTTAATGAGGGGAGGCTTATCCATCTCCAGTCAACCACTTCGTCCCTGTTTATTCTTGGATTCCTTTCATGCCTTCCGAAGATTATATGGTCGTATTCCCTTTCCCTGAGCCCGCTGCCTACATCGGCCTCGTAGGAGAACTCGAACGCCTTCTTCATCCTGCAGTCGAAGCCCATCTCTTCCTTCAGCCTCCTGTGAGCTGCAGTGAGAACCCTCTCTCCGAGCATCGGATGGCTGCAGCATGTGTTCGACCACTTCCCCTTGGAGTGGTACTTGTCTGGCGCGCGCTGCTGGAGCATCGTCTCGCCCTTCCTGTTGAAGACGAAGATGGATATTGCGCGGTGCAGTTTCCCGTTCTTCTTGTCGTGAGCCTTCATCTTCTCCTTAAGGCCTATCTTCCTGTCATTTTTGTCGACAAGTATCACGTAATTCTTCCTGTCCATCATAACCCTTTTATATGAAGCCACATAATCTTATAAATGCGTTAGACTCAACGTCAAACCCCACGCTGTTTGTATGAAAATTTTACTACAATTCCCAGAAGGCTTAAAACAAAAGGCCCTTGAATATGCCAAAAGGCTGGAAAAAGAAGGCAACGAGGTCTTTGTCTCCGCCTCTCCAACATACGGCGCATGCGACCTAGCGATAGACGAGGCGAAGAAAATAGGCGCCGAGAAGCTTGTGCATTACGGTCATGCTGAGTTCCAGCATGTTGACTTCAACGTCGAGTATGTTTTTTACAGCATTGACGCGCCAATGGAGATCCTCGAAAGGTCCCTTGAGGCACTCACGCCATTCAATACGATAGGGATTGTAACGACCATACAGCATATACACCAGATTGAGAAGGTGAAGGAGTTTTACGAGAAGGCTGGCAAGAAGGTGCTCATAGGAAAACCTTACGGCTTCGCAAAGCACAAAGGCCAGATCCTCGGATGCGACATCGGCAGCGCTGCAAGCATAGATTCTGCAGTAGACGCTCATGTCTACTTTGGCGGAGGCATGTTCCATCCACTTGGCGCCTTATTGAACACGAAGAAGCCCTTCCTTGTAGTTGAGCCCTTCCAGAACACGATAGAGTTCATAGATAAGTACAGGGAGACCTACAGGAAAAAGAGCAGGGGCAAGATTGCTGCTGCACTTGAAGCGAATAAGTTCGGCATACTAGTTAGCACCAAGAACGGGCAGTACAACATGGGACTTGCTAAGATCCTCAAAGAACGCATAGAGAAGAAGGGACTCAAGGCAGCGATTCTTGTCTCGAACAACGTCGATTTCGGATCCCTTGACAACATGCTCGAGTTCGATGCTTTCGTGAATACGGCGTGCCCTCGAATCTCGGTGGATGACGTGGACAGGACAAGGAAGCCGCTCCTAAGCGCAAACGAGCTTATGGAATCGCTCGAGATAAGGGAAATGCACTAGTCAGCCTGCAGTTCCGTTCAGGTAGACAGAAGCTCCCATTCCTACAGAAGAGTTCATAGGCACCTCTAGCACCATCTCTCCAATGTGGCAATAGATGGCAGTGGAATATGGGACGCCGTTTTCTTCAGATGTCACAACATTATTGGTTATCCAGAGCTGCTTGAGCGGCAGCGGCGTGTTCTCCATCCAGAAGCACAAGGACGAGGAATTCTGATACACAAATAGCATTCCCAAGCAGTTCCCTAGGCCGTTGCAGGTACCTATGGAGGTCTTGTTCATAAGGCCCTGAACCTGCTCCTGAAGTGTTGCTGCGAGATAGACGTTGAAGTTCTGGCTGCTTCCATTGGCAAATACAACTCTCAGTTTTCCTATTTCTAGCCTGTTTTTGTGGATAGAAGCAGCGAAGGCTGCAAGGATTAGGATCAGGAATAGCCCGAGCAGAATCGGCGTGAAACTGTTACTGTTATTTTTAGCTGGCATTGGGAATAGCCGGAACGCTAATATAATATACCTTTCTGCCTATTATATCAACTGAAAATCCTCAGCTTGAGCGTGTTGTTTGATGGGAAAGTTTGGACTGGCAGATGAGGCTCTGGTCAGCATATGGGTATGCAGGAAATGCAAGGCCAGGAACAGAGCAGGAGCCGAGAAGTGCAGGAAGTGCGGAAGCAGGTACATGAGGGTGAAGAGGAAAGAAGCCAGGGTCAAGAAGTAACTAGATGCTTAGAGAGGTAATATGATGGTAGAGTTTACGCCCATAGAGAACGAGATTCTCAATGCAATGAGGGAGATAGGAGCGACAACAGAAGAGAAGAAGAAGACCGCTGACGACATAGCCAAAAAGTGCAACAGGCCGAAGAGCATGGTTACTAACGGCCTCATGGCGCTTGCGAATAAGGGAGCGGTAAAGAGGGTCGCAAGGGAGAAGGCGGCAGGTTATTACGTTACAGCAAGCTCATAGAGTGTTTTGATGGAGGGCAGCGGATCGATCGATTTCGCAGCGAACTACAATGGTTGGGTAGTTATAAAGAAAGCCAGCGTGCGAGAGAATACAAAGCCTGAAGAGGTAGCATTCCACCTTGCCTCCATAAGACAGACTATAGACAGGAAGGCTTTCGAGATACTCGGCGTGGACACAAAGACGCTTGATGATTACGCATTATCAGTAACAAAGGAGGGCAGGAAGAGCTACCAGAACCTTGCACAAGCGATACAGGCGCTTGGCTCCGCTGAGGCAAAGGCTGCGGTGGAGAAGGCATGTGCAGGAAGAACGGAGAATGGGGAGCCTGCTAAAACTTATCTTTTAAGAAAAGTGGTGCAGAACCTAGGTTTTGATCTTGATGTGAACCAGGAAATGCTAGCGAAGGTTTACCCTAACCTGAAACTTCCGAAGCCGAGGGGAAGAAAGCCTACGAAGTAATAGGCAACTGTACATTGCCAAGTGAACTATTGAGGGCAGCCTAACAATCTTTATTTATCCTTACCCGTCTTAATCTATCAAGGGGAGTTAGGCTAGTCTGGCAGGCTTTCAGGTTTGGGTCCTGAAGACTCGAGTTCAAATCTCGAACTCCCCGATTTATTTTTGAGGTTGGCAGGGCTCGTGTTCGCAGAGGAAAAGTTGGTATCTTTTTGTTTTTATTAGCTCAGGAGAGAAGCACACCACCATCAACAACTACCTGCGAGCCAGTCATGTATGAGGATAGTTCAGATGCCAAGAAGAGCGCTACCTTGCCTATGTCGTCTGGTTCGCCGAGCCTGTGCATAGGTATCTTTTGAAGGAATGAATCAAGCACCTTTTCCATGTCAACTCCTTCCGGCATTGGAATCGCACTCTGCATCTTCTGGACTCCTGGAGTAAGTATTCCTCCTGGTGCTATTGCGTTTATCCAGATCTTGTGCGGCGCCAGTTCCAATGACGCATTCTTTGTGAAGCCCCATACCCCGTGCTTTGAAGCATCGTAGTGGGCGAGGCCAATTGAAGATGGATGCAACGCATCTATCGAGGTTATGTTTATTATTTTGCCTCCTCTTCCCTGCTTTATCATCTGTTCTGATGCGTATTTTGTGCAAAGGAAGACCCCCTTGAGGTTGATCGAGAGAACCTTGTCGAAATCCTCAAGACTCATCTGCATCACTGGCATCGTAGGATAGATTCCTGCGTTGTTTACAAGTATGTCAAGTGAGCCGTATGTTGAGACAGTTTCCAAAACCATGTGCTTGACATCCTCCTCTGATGAGACATCAGTCTTCACAGCATTGACTTTGAATCCGAGTGCAGCCAACTTCGCGGCTGATTCCTTTGCCTCAGCTTCATTTCTGCTGGCTATCATGACGCTTGCCCCTGCCTCTGCAAGCCTGTATGCTATCCCATACCCTATTCCAACTGCACCTGTGACAATTGCGGTTTTTCCAGTTAAGTCAATTAGCTTGCTTTTTGGGGTCAATTCCATGAACGTACCAAGTGATATTGGCTGTTCTTCTCTTATATAGGCTTTGGTAAAAGCGACCCTGGTTTTGATAAATGATAAAGAAACTGGGCAGGAGGTGGAATTTAGGATTGAAACATTTTCGAAAGTGTTTTAAGC
>DAHVVD010000068.1 GCA_027328265.1 Microcaldota archaeon | reverse complement strand
ATACCTGTAAAGGTCGTAGTAGACGCCGGAACCAAGAAGTACAGGGTGGAGGTAGGTTCACCATCGACAAGCGCCCTCATCCTGAAGGAGCTTGGCATACCTAACGGAGCAAAAGACAACACCGCAGTGGCAGGAACCATCACTCTTGAGCAGGTTAAGAAAGTTGCCAAGGCGAAGGAGGCAAGCCTCTACGGCAACACCTTCGCCGACAAGGTAAAGCAGGTTCTTGGGACGTGCAAGAGCATGAACATAACCTGCGAAGGAGCAAGCGCAGTGGAGACCATTGCCAAGATAAACAAAGGAGAGATTAAGGTAGAGTAATTCTTATCCTAAAAAGCAATCACATGTCTATGCTGTCTTCGGGGTAGCCCATCTGGAGAAGTGCCTTCTTCACCCCTTCCTTATGGTCTCCCTGCAGCTCTATTAGCCCGTTCTTGTACGTGCCGCCGCAGGCAAGCATGTGCTTCAGCTCCTTTGCCGCCTTCTCCATCTCCTCGCCTGTCAGTCCAGAGATTACCGTCATGTATTTCCTGAACTTCTTCTTCTCAGTGTATACTTTTATTCTCCTGTTGGTTTCCCTATTCAGCACGTCGCAGACGCAGAGCTCCTTCGGCAGGCCGCATTTAGGGCAGATGTCAGGCATTAGACCTTCACACCTCTTTGGCTTAGGAGAGTAAGAATTTGAGCAATAGTCCTGCGTATCTCCCTTATTTTTACCTTCTTGCTCGCGACTCCAGTAGCGGCAATCTTCCTTTTTTCTATCGCGGACTCAAGCCTTAGCTCATCGAGCTTAGCCACAAGCCCTTCGTTCGAAAGAGATCTTAGATTCTTTATCTTCATATACAACACTATTCGTTCGGTTTAGATATATAAGCCTTTTCTGTTTCTGTTCTCAGCTTTCAGAATTTTCGCGGAGCCCCCGATCTTATTGTTGAAGCGGCTATCTGCTTAGGCAGGGCTATGGCCTTGATTTCCCTGTCTGGGAATTTTGTGCCAGGAGGCACTATCCTAACAGTCACGCCTATCGCTCCATACTTTGGGTATGCCGCTATCTTGGCTTCGTTGACAAGGCTGACAGCGAATCCTGATTTCGGAAGATATCCCAACCTCACCTTCATCTTCCTCGCTCTCGCACCCTTTGATGCAAGCTTTCCTTTTGCGATTATCTCGCACCCTAGGGCACCCTGCTCCATTATCTCCCTAGCTGCGGTGTGGATAAGCCTCCTTGGGTTAATCCCTCTCTCTAGCGAATTGACCAGCTGCCTTGCGACGAGCCTTGGCTCAAGCTTCGGGTTCGCCACCTCCGCGACGCTTATCTGCGGGTTCTCCAGCTTGAATTTCTTCTTCATGGCATCGGTAAGGCTGTCTATTGTCTCACCTCCCCTTCCTATCACTCTCCCCGGATTCGTAACGTAAGGAGTTATCCTTGTTATGACCGGGGTCTTCTGGATCTCTACCCTCGAGAGCCCAGCCCTAGATAGCGACTTCTCCATGAACCTGAGTATATTGTACTTGACCTTTAGGTCCTCTATAAATTTCCTTTCTGATGCCATTGTTATCACTTGACCTGCTGCTGTACGACTGCCTGATGCTTCTCCGCCTCCTTCGCCACAGTCTTCTTAATCTGTACCCTCTCCTTTCTTACTTCTTTTCCCTTTTCCTTCACGGCTCTGGCTCTGTTCCTCATTGCTATCAGGCGCTTCATGTTTTCGTTTATGCTCTGGTAATCCTCAGAGGCGAGCCCTATCTCCACCTTTGCGTACTCTATGTCGCTGTGCATCATCGCAGACTGTCCGTACATCCCGCGGCCCCATGCCAGCGAGCCTTTCGAAGGGCTTCTCCTCTCTATATGGGTCTTGTTCGCTGCTGCGTGTATAACAAACATCTTCTCAGCGTCAAGGTTGCCTCGGTTGCCTGCATTGGCCATCGCGTTGATCAGCACGAGCCTAACTTCTCCAGCGGCCTTTTGAGGATACTTGCCCTTCTTCCCGCCGAGTTCATGCCTCGAACCCATGTGCTTGTTGTGCCTCCTGTATGCTATCGGCATTTCCATGTTCATTACGCTTTCAAGTAAGTTCAAGGCCCTGTCAGCCTTCAAGTACCTTATCGCGTCGCAGACAGCGCAGAGGTCTTTGTAGCTTGCGTTGATCTCGTTCTTCTGAGCCACCGCGACTTCGCCTGCCTCTACTGCATCCTTTGACGGGTTGAAAGAATATCTCATCGCCATTTATTTCACCGCTAGGAACTTGCTTCCTCTTGTTGCCCTTATTCCAGGGGCAGAGTGCAAGACCCTCTTAGTTGAGAAGGAGAACTCGCCCAGCCTGTGGCCTAGCATCTCCTGCTCTATCTTCATCTCCTTGAATTCCTTGCCGTTGTGCACCGCGAAATTCATCCCTACCCAGCTAGGCAGTATGACAGCCTCGCGTATGTGCGTCTTGACTGTCTTTCCTTTTGCCTTGTATTTTTCAGCCTTCTTTATCAGGTCTTTGTAGTCAACGCCCATCCTCCTTATTGCCCTCCTCTGCCTTGACTCGAGCATCTTTGCGAACTCGTTCATGTCGAGCTTCTGGAGCTCCTCGATTGTCTTGCCTCTAAAAGTGTAAATCCTTGCCATTCATTCAGCCTCTCTTCTTCCTTCCAACTCTGCTTGCAGCAATGTGGCCGACCTTCCTTCCTGGAGGCGCATTCCTCGAGGTCATGCTCGATGCTCCCTTGTGGTGCTGCTTGCCTCCGAATGGGTGATCGACAGGGTTCATCTTGACTCCGCGGTTGAGCGGCCATCTCTTGTTGAGCGCATGCATTCTGTAGAAGTTCTTCCCTGCCTTCATGAGCGGCTTTGTCGTCGCCCCTCCGCCTGCCACTGCTCCTATCCCTGCCCTGCAATCGCCGCTGAGGTCCACCACCTGCTTCGATGGCATAGAGACGCTGACCATGCCCTGGGTGTGCGCGACTATCGTCGCGTATGCTCCTGCGTTCCTTGCGAATTTCCCTCCATCGCCAGGTTTTGACTCTATGTTATAGACCGGCATTCCGTCAGGTATGCTGCCCAATGTGAGTATGCTTCCAAGCGTATATTCTGCTCCCACTCCCTCCTGTATTCTGTCGCCTATCTTTATTCCCTCAGGCGCTAGCAATACTGATTCGGTGAAGTCGTCGTACCTCACAACCATCAGCGGACCTGTGTGGCCGGGATCGTCAACGAAATCGACTACCTCTCCCACAACCTTCTTCGAAAGCTTCTCATCCCTGAAGACGACATCAGCCTTCTGGCTGAGCGGCGGCTTGGTGTAAGCGTTGCTTCCCTTTCCTCTGCGCTGCTGCTTGAGTCTCTTTCCCATTTAAACCATCATACCAATTTCAATTTCTTCGCTACGTCAGGCGCAGACGATTCCTTCTCCAGCCGTATGTAGGCCCGCTTCTCATTGTAGGGCTCTATAGCTATGTTTACTCTCGCTACCTTAACGTTGAATACCTTCTCGAACTCTCCCTTGATCTTCTTCTTGTCGGCCCTGAGATCCACCACATACGTTATCGTGTTCTGGGTCTCAACCATGTTGAGCGCCTTCTCTGTTGCTATCGGATACATAAGTACTGACATATCATTTCCTCTCTTTTAATGCATTCTCTATTCCTGCTACTGCAGCCTTGCTCCAGATTGTCGGCCTGAGGTTTCCTCCAGGCGCGAGTTCCTCGACAGAAAGATTGTTTATGCCTACCACGTCAACGCCTGCCATGTTCCTGCCAGCCTTCCTGACATCACTTGCATCCTTGACTACTATCAAGACGCTCTTCCTGAACTTCCTCGAGCGCGAGCCTCTGCCTGTAAGCGGCCTGGCGGAGTGCGATATCTCAAGGTCCTTTCCGAAGCCAAGGACACCAAGTGCCTTTGCAAGGTCCTTCGTCTTCTTTAACTTCTCTATCGAGTCGTCGACTATTATCGGTAGGCTCTTTTCCACTTTGTGCCCCTTTTTAATCAGATCTGTTTTTGTGCAGCCTGCTATCGCAGACTCTATTGCTTTCAGGTATTCTCTCTTGTTTATCCTCTCGAGCAGTCTCTTTTCTATCTTGTGCGGATGAGCCCTCTTTCCCTTGACGCTGGAAGGTATCCTTCTTACGTCTCCCATCGCGCCTCCTCCGAGCTTCTGCCTTGGCCTCATCGCGATTCCCATGTGCCTGCCTCTCCTGTAACCGTCGTATTTGCCTACGTAGACCGCTGTGGTCTGCATTCCCGCCAGGATATAATGTCCCTGCGGCTGGTATCTCTCGCTCCGCTCGCTTAGGAGCGCGCGCATCACAAGGTCGGCCCTGTACTCCGAGGAAAAGACTTCTGGAAGGCTCATGCTCTCCTTCTTGCTCCCATCAAGCGAATAAACATCGGCGTTCATATCATGCACCCTGCTTCGACTCCAGCGAGACGTATGTTATCTTAGGCTCTTTCGCCTGCCTGAAGGCCCTTATGGACTTCCTTATGCGGAGAAGCCTCTTCGAGGGTCCAGGAAGGGAGCCCTCTATCATCGCGTAGTCATTATTGACGAGGCCGTAATTTAGATAGCCTCCTTTGACATTGACCTCTTTGACGCTGGCCTGCGTGCCTACCTTGAGCACAAGCTTGTTCAGCTCGGTGCGGTAGTTGTAGCCCATGTGGCCTGCCTGCGGCACGCCGAACTGCACCTTGGCAGGATGCCAAGGGCCGAGTGTACCAACGTGCCTGATCTTGTTAGTAGCTTTCCTGTACTGCTTAGCGACCTTGTATCTTTTTATCACGCCAGCCCAGCCCTTTCCTTTCGTTATTGCGGTGATGTCTATGAAGTCGCCAGGCTTGATGAAATCGTTTATCTTGATCTCCTTGCCCAGGAAACTCTCTATGAAGCCAAGCTTCTCAGCGGCGTCCTTTCCGCCGACAGGTATCTCGAACCTCATCACCCTCTTGTTTGCGATCCCGATCGGCTCTGCATCCATGAAGGCGAGGGCAGTAACATCATTATACTCTCCTATCTTGTTCTTGAATTGTGAAACGTCTGTATTCTTCGTCTTCTCTATGCCCACGTGCTTCGCAGAGTTGGCGTCGTATACCTCGCCAGCGATCTCCCTGTAGGCATAGCCGTTCTTGTAAAACCTTATGCCATATATGCTGACCTTCGGCACCTCTATTATCGTTACAGGCCTCGAGATCTCAGTGCCCTTCGATGGCCCTTCGTTCTCCTCAACCTTGGTCACGTGGGTCATGCCTACCTTGAATGCAACGAATCCGAGAAACTTCGGCTCAGCTACTTTTGCGTGGCTCCTCACCCTGGGCATCTGCTTCTTCGCCCGCCTGTGGGGCCAGAATTCCATAGAGCCTTTTCTCATCCTATCACGATTCTATAGCATTTTCCTTCTTCATCTATTTAAACCTTGCCTGACTGCCTAGAGAGCATTTCATCGACGTTATTCGCCACTGTGAGCCTCTTCAGGAGGCCCATCATAGCTGAAAGGAGGGCCTTCGAATCCTTCGCCTCAACAACCGCCCTTATCTCCTTCCCTTTCCCGGAGATCTTTACGCCGCTCCTCTTGTACTCTGCAAGATTTCCTATGACTTCAATATAATCCTTCGAGTTCCTTCCGAGTCCGATGACTATCTCTCCTCTCGGCATGCTTGCACCTCAGGATCCGGCTCTCTGCACCGCCCTCACACTAGGTCTGCTGACATCTGTGCCTTCGCTTTTTCCTACTAGGCCCCTGTGCTTCTTTCCTGAACTCGTAAGGCCCCTGAAGGCCCTTCCCTTCATGCCTATGACTCTCGAATAAATCGGATCCGAAGAGACTGAAGGGCTTGCCCTGTCTACCAGTATGACCTCATAGTACCTGTTTTTCCCATCTTCTCCGGCGTAATATGAATTGACCACTTCGCAGTTTGTGAATCTTGCCGAGGCCCTGTCCTCTGCGATCGACTGCATCGACTTCCTCCTCGCGAAGAATCTTCCGCTCTTGGATGGCTTCCTTCCTCCGCGCGGCTTCGCCCTTTTGCTCAATCCCTTCCTGACGCGCGCCCTAACAATAACTACTCCCTGCTTGTCCTTGTAGCCAATCTCCCGTGCCCTAGCTATGTTGGTGGGCTTTTCTATCCTGATTAGCGTGGACTCGCTGTTCCACTGCATGAGCCTGTTTTTCATGGCTTCGCTCCGCTCCTTGTAGCTCTGCTGGAAGCTCTCTTTGATGTACTTGTATGCGCCCATCTGATCGGCTCTCTGAATCGTATAAAATACGAATGCAGACTTAGGGGGTATATATGGAGGACAAGCCTTTTAAATATAGGTATAACGCCGCATATACAGGCAACCTGACCCTCTCCTTAGAGTATGGTCCGAAGACCTCGCCATTCATGACCAGCTTATACCTTGAATTAGCCTCGCTCTCGATCTCCTGGCCCCTGAACGCGATCGCATCCCTCATAGGCTCGAAGGATTCGAGTCCTGACAGCGACCCTACTTTTTTCGCTATGAGGCCGGTCTCGCCATGTATGCTCTCTGGAAGTCTTATCAGGTGGCTCGGGTCCTTTGTAACGTTCCTGTCTATCCTATCGCTCTGCGAGATTGCCTGGTTTCCCAGTATCTTCTTCCAGAATTCAGCCTTGTTCTTTATGTAGACCATATCCCAGTTGCCGTTGTTTATTCCCATTTCGACTAGCGCACGCTTATCGTAGAGGTTCTTGGCTATTTTCCTCTCTATCCCCATGCTCATGAGATGGTCGATGCCTAGGTTAAGGTTGGTAATCATGTTCCTGGCTATCTTGCCCCTCCAACCCTTGTCTGAGATCTTCGGGCCGATGAGCTTCGCACCTCTCTGGCAGATTGTCGGAAAGAGGCTCTCTACCTCAAGGCCGCTGCCTGAGATGTAATCGCTTATCCCCTTCCTTGCATCAGAGTCAAGCTGCAGCACCGACTCCTTCTTGACGTGGACATGGTAGCCTCGGTTGCCGCTGAAGTTTATCTCAAACTCCTTCTCGGAAAAGCCAAAATCCGGGATCAGGAACCCCTCGACCAGCTTGATAGTCTCCTCCTTGACTCCTTCAAGGCAGCTCTCGCAGACCCATCCGCGGTCGTGAACCATCTGGCATGGAAGGTCCATATCGGTGACGTCGAGGTCGAAGACAAGTTCGGAACCCAGCCATCCCTTGTTCTCCATCGGACGAGCGTCAGGCCTCTTGTAGTATGCCGCAGAGTAAGAAACATAAGGCGGAGCCCTTTCCACAAGGAACTTCTTGAATTCGCCTTCGTTAGGAAAGTACATGTGCCTGTAAGCTATCTTTCTCTCGAAAGTACCGGCACCGAACTCCCTGGAGTTAAGCCTGTCAGGGCCTATGGCTTTGGCTCCTTTGTAATACTCCCTGATCAGGTTTGTAACAAAGACCTGCTCCTTAGTCATTGCCTCCATGAAAACCCCTCCAAGAACAATTTATTAAGATTGCTAAGTTAGATAGATATACTCATATGTCAATGGTAGCATGGAAGACGAGATAAAACAGGTCATCATAGTAAGGAAGGACCTCAAGATGGAAACTGGAAAGCTAGCTGCTCAGGTAGCTCACGCTTCTCTTATGAGCTACTTCGAGACTGAAAAGAAGGACAAGAAGATGGTAAAGGAATGGCTTGACACAGGAGAGAAGAAGATAGTCTTGAAGGTTGAAAATGAGGACTCGCTCAAGAAGTTTCACGAGGCATTCAAGTATAAGGGCATACCCTCTGCTCTTGTCACCGATGCTGGTCTTACGCAGCTTCCACCTGGTACATTGACAGCGCTTGGAATAGGCCCATGGCGCTCAAGCGAGATAAACCCAATCACTTCGATGCTCAAACTCCTCTGATCCGCTTGGGGTTGCGGAAGGTTATTATTCATGCAAATACACAGGTATACGGAGGGAAGAGAATGAA
>DAHVVD010000020.1 GCA_027328265.1 Microcaldota archaeon | reverse complement strand
GCGGCCTAGTGCGCGACCTTCCCGAAGGCTTCGATGAGAAGACTCTCGATTTCATTGATTACCTTGAAAAGCGTATAACTGAATACGAGAGATTCATAGAGCGCAACCCTGTCTTCAGGCAGAGGATGAAAGGCATTGGTGTACTCAGCAAGGAGGACGCTAAGGCCTTTGGCGTAACAGGCCATGTGCTGAGGGCATCGGGAGTGCCATATGACGTCAGAAAGAACAATCCTTACTATGTCTACGAGAAACTTAACTTCAACCCTCAATATCTTCCTGGAGGGGACAATTTCGCAAGGTACAGGGTGAGGATAATGGAAATGAGAGAGAGCATAAGGCTGATCCGCGCCGCTTTCAAGAGCATGCCAGAAGGCAGTGCAGTGGGAATGCCAATCAGGCTTATCTCGCCGAATGCAAAGAGCAGGATAGTCAGCGTGAGCAGGGAGAATCCTAGGGGCGAGGAGCTGATGTACATGGTCGCAGATCCGCAGAGGCCGTACCGTCTCTCAATACGCGCACCTACATTCATAAATTTGGCTGCGTTGAATCACATCGCAGAAGGCACAAGATTCGCTGATCTCTTCTCGATACTAGGTACACTTGATTTAGTGATGGCAGATGTTGACAGGTAACATTGTATCGCAATTGCAATCGGCTCTCAATTCCGGGAGCGTACTAGTCAGCCTTGCAGCAGTCATAATCTATGCAATACTGGTCTCTATCCTGATTTTTGTCTTCGCTTACGTCTTCGGGTGGTTCGAGAGGAAGATGATAGCGAAGGCGCAGTACAGACACGGGCCCACATACGTTGGCAAGTACGGCATACTGCAGAACCTTGCTGACCTTGTCAAGCTGCTTGCCAAGGAGATCATAATTCCTGCAAATGCAAACAGGTACATACTGGTGATAGCGCCACAGATCCTCGTCGCGCTCAATGTCTTCCTCATTTTCCTCCTGCCGTTCATGCCTTCCCTGCAGGCGACGAATTTCGGGCTTGGCCTGCTTGTGATCTTCGTGCTTCTCGGATTCACTCCAATACTTATCTTCCTGACAGGCTTCGCGAGCGGCAACAAATTCGCAGACATAAGTGCGCAGAGATCAGTGCTGATGATGATAAGCTACGAGATACCGATGATACTGGTGATAGCTGCAGCAGTTCTTGCGTCAGGCAGCTACAGCATATCAAATCTCATAGCCTCGCAGCACAGTATCTATTTTGCGCTGCTGATGCCCATAGGATTCTTTGTCTTCTTCATAGCGTTGCTGGCTGAGCTTGAGCGCGCACCTTTCGACCTCAGGGAGGCAGACTCTGAGCTCATAGCCGGATGGCTCACAGACATAAGCGCCCCCTATTACGCGCTTTCGCTACTGCTGGACTACACTAGGATGTTCTTAGGGAGCCTCCTTATAGCAATAATCTTCTTTGGAGGCTGGCTCGGCCCTAGCATTCTTCCTCCGATATTCTGGCTGCTTGCCAAGGCCGTCATAATAGCCGTATTCATAACTCTGATAAGGGCTACGACCATGCGTATGAGGATAGACAAGATACTGAAGCTGGGTTGGGCATGGATGCTGCCTCTAGCTCTGATAAACCTTATATTAACTTACTTAATAGTTAGTAGTGGCGCAGTCATATGATAGAACCGCTTGTAGAAACGACAAAAGCGATAGCAAGGAAGAGATTCACTACCGAATATCCGGAAGAAAGGGAATCGCTTCCTGATGACTATAGGGGAATGCTGAAGTTGGACATAGAGACGTGCATCAGCTGCGCAGCGTGCGAGAGGATCTGCCCGAACAAGACCGTAACAATGGTAGACATAGTGACCGACAAGGGAGTCAAGAAGATGCCGCAGATAGGCATTGAGCGTTGCCTCTTCTGTGCCCTCTGCCAGGAGGTTTGCCCGCCAAAGTGTCTTACTCTCGGCAAAGACACCGATGTCTTCGAGACCTACGACAAGAGGAGCCTGATAAAGAGGCCTGAGGAGTTGGAGTAATGCAGGCAGACATCGTCTTCATAGCGATCTCGCTTCTTGCAGCAGCATCTGCAATCGCCCTATTCGCCTCAAGAAGGCTTCTTCATGCAGTTCTTGCGCTTACGATTGCTTTCATGTCCAGTTCCCTCCTCTTCTTTTATCTTGGAGAGACATTCATCGCGCTTCTACAGCTTTTTGTCTTCGTTGGTGGTCTTTCAACCTACCTTGTCGTGGCTGTGGCAGCAGAGGCGGCGAGAGGTAAATTTGAACTTTATGTCTTCATTCCGCTGGCAGTGCTCTTTGTGATTGGTCTTTCCGAGATTGTCATAAATTCCAACCTTTCCTTGCCTGCGCCTGCCCTTCCGGCTAGCTTCACCGGTGCGTCCATAGAGGCGCTAACAGTTTACTATCCAGTGCTGGCAATGCTCCTCATACTCCTCTTCTCAGCTGTCATAGGGAGCATACTGATAATAAGGAAATTTGTGAGGCTGGTGACCTGATACTTGCTTACCCTATAGCTCTCTCCCTCATTCTCGTAGGCATAGCTCTGGCAGGGCTTGTGACAAACAGGAACTTCATAGTGATAATGCTCGGCATAGAACTCATCCTCACTGCGAGCACCATAGCGCTTGTCTCGTTCTTCGATTACAGCCAATCATCAGGTGCGGGTGGGATCATACTCCTTTTCAGCATCTGGACTGTAGCCTCTGTAGAGATAATAACACTGATAGCATTCTATGTCTACATGAAATCTAGGGGTTTCGACTTCGACGTCTCGAAGCTCTCGAAGATGAAGTGGTAACATGACTCCTTTCATACTTCTATTCCCGATTCTCCTCGCGATGGGCATCATAACTACTGTGAGGTATCTCGCAGCAAGGTATGCAAAATACATAGCCTTAGCAGGTTCACTTGCCAGCCTCGCTCTCCTTCCGCTTGTGGGATACGGAAGCTACAGCCTAACATGGTTCAGCTTTTCCGGAATCTCTATAGGCATATCCTCGGTAATCGCGCCGCTCAACATGCTCCTCCTAGCCATAGTGCTAATCGTAGCCCCAATTATACTCTTTTACTCTTTCGGCTTCATGCAGACGCTTAGCGAGCAGCGCAGGTTCTACATCGAGATGCTCGGATTCGAAGCAGCCATGCTCCTCTTTGCAATGGCTGGTGACCTCGTCACGCTCTTCATAGCATGGGAATTTCTCAGCCTGCTCAGCTATCTACTAATAGGCTTCTGGCATACGAGAGAGTCTGCTTCGAGAGCTGCAAGGAAGGCGATAACTATAGTGCTGATAGGCGACATAGCCGTACTCGCATCGATTGCAATCTTCTGGAGCCTCTACCACAGCCTTAGCCTCATCGCAATACTTTCCGGAACGCCGTCGAACATGATTTACCTCTATCTTGCGGCGATTTTGATGATAATAGCGATAATAACAAAGTCTGCGCAGTTTCCATTCCAGGAATGGCTTCCTGACGCGATGGAAGGCCCAACTCCTGTTTCAGCTTTCCTCCATTCCACGACGATGGTCAAGGCCGGGGTCTTCGCCATGCTCCTCCTCTACCCTCTCTTCTATGCGACAAAAACCCTCTGGATACTCGTCCTCTTAGGCGGTATTACTGCCGTGCTCTCAACGCTCAATGCAATGAAGGAGACCCAGATCAAGAGGGTTATAGCGTACTCTACCGTTCAGGAGCTCTCGCTAATGATAATCGCAGCAGGCAGTGGAGCAATAGTCGCTTGCCTATACTTTTTCCTAGCGCAAAGTTTCTACAAGGCCCTCCTTTTCTTCAGTTCAGGTTCTGCGATGAAGGCATCCGGAGAGGAAGACCTTAACAAGGTCTCAGGGCTCGGAGCAAACAGACTTCTCTACATTACAACAATATTCGGGGTACTTGCGCTCGCAGGCTTCATACCGTTTGCAGGTTTCTTCATAAACCTTGGGATAGGGTCTTCATTGCTCTCTAACGTCTACGCATATGCCTTGATTTCGCTGATAAGTCTCTCTACCAGCTTCTTCATCTTCAGGTGGTTTCTACTCGCATCAAAGAAGCCGCTCACCATCAAGACCGAGCTTTCCTACTCAGCGCTTCCTAAGAGCATGCTCTATTCCTCGGCCATAGTCCTGGCCTTCCTCCTTCTCTCATCGTTCGCGTTCTTCTATCTCCCAAATTTCCTATCCAGCTCGTTTTCGATCCAGAGCTTTAAGTTTGCAGCCCCAAATATCTCATACTTTGACGCTGTAATAGAAACATGTATCGTTGCAATAGGTGCGTTGGCAAGCTATCTAATATACAAGAAAAAGAAAAGCCTTAGAAACGCTGCACTCATCTATACTGTGTATAACGCCAGGCTCGTGAACGGGGCTTATGCCCACTTCTCAAAATACTTCTGTGGTTTTGCCGAAGGATTCATGACTCTGGATTCCTACATCAATGATGCTTTCGACGGCCTCGGCAAGATGACTATCCTCTCAGGCGAGGAACTTAGGAAGGTAACTTCAGGCAGCATAAACCTCTATCTTGCCGTTTTCTCCATAATGGTCGTAATCCTGCTCTCCTATATCTACTTCTCGGGTGTGCTATGACCATCTCTACAAACCAAGTTTTCTTCGCTGTTCTCGCCCTGCTCCTATTCGGGAATCTAATAATCAAAGCAGCAGGCAAAAAGAGGGCACAACTTATATGGAATATAATCTTCCTCGCGGCGATGGCCATTTCCGCTGGAATCGAGATGCAGCTCCCAAGCCACGACTACTTCAATGTGGTCTCGTTCAACCCTTTCTCGCTCTTCTTCCTGATAATCTTCACTCTTGGCATGCTGCTTATAAACCTGCTTGCGTTCGCCTTCTCTGAAGACTACGGCGACTTTGCAATGCTTTCAGTCTTCGCACTTGTCGGGATGTATCTCGTCTCCCTTTCCAATTCATTGATCACGATATTCATAGGCCTCGAGCTTGCAAGCATACCTGCAGTCTTCATGCTCATGCTATCGAAGAGGAGCATAGAATCCGCTACAAAGTTTTTCATAATGGTCTCCATTGCGATAGCAATGCTCTCTTTTGCAATAGTCCTCTTCTACGGCGGCACAGGCGGCGTCTCATTAAGCGAGACAGCTCACAGCCAGCTCCTTCTCTTCGCCCTGATGCTTTTCATCGCCTCGCTTTCGATAGACGCTTCAGTCTTCCCATTCAATCTCCTCATACCTGACATCTATGAAGGCTCTCCTGGCTATCTTGTCTCGATGCTCGGCGGCCTTAACAAGAAGGTTGCTTTCGCAGCTCTGATCCAAGTGTTGATACTCTCCTTCCTCTCCTACAAGTCAGCCTTCATGGTAGTCGCTATCCTTTCTGTGCTCACCATGTTCTACGGCAACATTGTCGCAATAATGCAGAAGAATCTCAAGCGCATGCTTGCATACTCCTCAATCTCTCAGGCCGGATACATAATGATAGGAATCGCTACAGCCACACAGACAGGCATATCTGCTAGCCTCTTCCTCATCTTCGCTCACATGTTCGCTTTCATCGGGCTCTTTGGAGTCGTGGCCTGGCTTGAGAACAAGAGAAGGACAAGGATAGAGGATCTCGCAGGCCTGAGCAGCGAGAACGGCCTTGCGGCATTTGCCATAGCTCTTTTCACTCTCTCATTCGTAGGAATGCCCTTCACCACCGGGTTCATAGGCAAGTTCTTCGTCTTCCTCAGCGCTGTCAATTCGGGAATGCTCTGGCTAGCGTTTCTCGGAGTACTAAACAGCGTGATCTCTATTTTCTATTACTCTAAGGTCATACTCGCAGCATACAGCGAAAAGAACGCAGCTCGCCGTCTGCACATGCAACCTGCAGTCTTTGCTGCGGTGATAATTACTCTCGCGATAACGATAGTCTTCGGCGTATATCCGCAGCCCCTTCTCTCCTTTGCAAACAGTGCAGGAGCATATCTCTTCAGAGTCTGATCCTCAGTGAAGCAGGAGCGAAGGAAGCAAACCAAGCGCGACTGTCGAGGCTGCAAGGAAAATCCCACAAATTCCCACAGAACTCGAGAGCAGTTGCCTCTCTAGAGATGGCTTTCCAGAAAGGAAGATTCTCTCAACCAGCCAGAACATCAGCGCACCTAGTATCACTACGCCTGCCAGAGGCACTATACCAAGAGGTCCGAAGGAGGCAAACGAGGCTATGAATATTAGAAGATCTCCTATGAAACCCGAAGTAAGGGGTATACCAACAAGCGCTACAGCTCCAAAGATAAATAGATAAGCAAGGGAAGGAATGCTCTTCATCACACCCTTCAGCTTCGATATCTCCAGAGTACCGTAAGCCTGGCCGAGCGAGCCCGCTATAAGGAAGAAGAGCGAGATTACTATTCCGTGGCTGAGCATGGCATATAACGCGCCGTTATACCCTATTGCTCCTGATGCCGCAACGCCAATTGCAACTATAGCCATGTCGGTTATGCTGGTGAAGGCTATCGCCCTTTTAATGTTTCCCTGGCGGAATGCTACCAGGGCAGCGTATATCGCAGAGAAGGTGAAGAGTATCGCTATGTATTTTGAGTAATGAGTGGCGATTGGCAGCATGAGGAAAGTGAGGATTAAGCCGTAGCCACCGAATTTAAGGAGGACACCTGCAAGCACCATGCTTCCTGTCGTCGGCGCCTCTGTGTGTGCATCAGGAAGCCAGCCATGGAAAGGAAAGACAGGCATCTTTATGATGAAAGAGAGGAGAAGAAGGATCAACGCTGCAAACTGGATCGACTGGGGTATTGTCCCTGCATACTGTATTATCGAGAAGATGTTGAGCGTGTGCGGAGAAACATTTACGTATATCAACATCATAGCAAGCAGGAGAAGGAGGCTCGATGCAAGCGAGTAGAGAATGAACTTTATCGCAGCATATCTCCTTGCGTAGCTTCCGTATATGAAGATAATGAAGAACATCATCACTTCGCTGATTTCCCAGAAGACATAGAAGAGGAAGAGATTGGAAGAAAGGAACATGGCCAGCGCAGAACCCCCAGCAATCGTGAAGATGATGTTGTACTGAACCTCGCTAATGCGTATGAAGTATCTACCCACCATCGATGCGGCGAGGAAGACTATGGCAGTCATCAGGACCAGTATCATATTGTAATGCGTAACCTGGAAGCCGAGGCTTATGTTAAGATAGCTTATGTAAGGCAGGCTGAATGAGAGAAGCTGAGACGAGTCAAACGCCCAAACAGCCGCTATCACCAGAAGGAGGACAATCAGCCAAGTTGCAATTGCAACCGAGTGTGCGTGTTTCTTACCGAATATGAGTATCGGTATAACGGAGATAAAAGGAAGAAGGATCATCAGCTGGAGTATAGGGAACCCGGCAAAGTCAGTCATCACACTCAGCGGATAACCATAACAAAGATATAATTAAATACCTTTGATTTCGAATTTCACTGCTTGGTTGCATGAGTCCAGAGGAAGAGTTAGGCAAGATCGTCAAGGAGCACGGGGGCATGATAAGCAGCTCTATGGCAAACGGGATACTTGAAAAGAGAAAGGCGTCAGTTCCTGTCAAAGTCTCTATAAGCGAGATACTTTCAGGAAAATTCAACGAGGGCGATCTGCTTTCTCTAGAATGCAAGATACAGAGGATACTAGGCATCAAGATCTTCAAGAAAGACGGGCGAGAGGGCTTCAGGAGAAGCGTAATACTCGCTGATGGGAGCGAGAGAATCCCGATAACGCTTTGGAACAAGCAGGCAGAGATGATCGACAGGCTCTCTATAGAAAGAGGAGACAAGGTTCTTCTAGATGGTCTTAGACTAAGGAAGAGCCCATATGGTTACGAGCTTTCAAGCACTAACACCACTTACTTAGCAAGGCTAGAGACCTCAAAATCACACGTCGCAGATTTTTCAGCACTTTCAGGCAAGGAGAAAGGAATAGACATTATAGGGAGTATCACAGCGATAGGCACTATAAGGCACTTCGATGGTCTGAACGGCAGGGAAGGCAGCGTCTCCGATGCCACCATAACCGACGGAGAAAGAGAAATAAGGCTTACTCTCTGGGGTCCTGCAAGCCAGTATGTTGCGTCCATGCGCCTGAATGACCAGATAAAAATCGAGTTCGCTGATATAAAACAGGGCCCTAATGGCATCGAGGTAAGCGCAGGAGAGAACTCCAGAGTGATCGTAAAAGGAAGGAAAGCCACAGAAGTCTAGTAAACCTGCACTTATAGAAACCTATATAAATTTCAAGTTTAAAAGATATCTGGAGGACACTTGAGAAGAGATAATCCTATTTTTCCCCACCCAAATCCCACTTTTCTCGGGCGCTTCGAAAGATGCGAAAAGTCCTCCATTAATCTTTTAATCATTTAGTAATTTTACGTCTCTCTCCGACCGCCGCTCCACTTTCCGCCCTTAATGCGCCTATAATATGCCTACCAGTCCCATCCAGAGCCAATTTCACTCGAAGTTTTAAGTTTGATTCCCTCTGTACAAGCCAAATTTCTCTTGCTGGCTCTCCTGTTTCCTTGTTCTTTGTTACTTCCCGCAATAGTGTTACATAACCCCCCTTTATCTCTTTGGCTTTTATTATATATGCAGAGCCAACATCGACTCCAGTCTCCCTTATAATCTGTGCAGAGGTCTTACTAGGGTCATCTGATATTATTAATGCCTTTACTGGGTTTGTGGAGAGCCCTGTTACGTTTATTGTAGATGTCCTGACTCTTCTTGGATCCGCCACCTCCTGAAGTTTCCTCTCGAACTCCTCTTCAAGTGATTTTATATGCAGCTCCTCAATTTTTGCTGCCAACTCTTTCCCTCCATTAATACCCTCCATCAACCCTCTTGATTCAAGTGCCCTTCTCACTTTGGCTGCCAAGCTTCCATTTTCTGCATTTCCTATTTCTTCATAGATATTTTTGTGTGCCGCGCAATCAGTGTGATCCAGAATAAATACTGTCTTCGCTCCGCTCTCTATGACCTCTTCAATAATGCTCCTGTTGAGAAGTCCTCCAGGAACCCTAATCATCAGTGTCCTGCCATGTTCATCTAAGGTCTGTAAAGCTTCCAGAGTGGGAGTTACCCTCGGATCACTGCAGGAAACTATGCATGTGTCAAACTTTTCTATATCTGCCATTTTCTCATCTTCATTTTTATTCGAAGTTCTGCTCGCCCACCCTGCTTACTTTCTGTATGCCAAGGCTCAGAGCAAGTTCAATATCAGCATGAAGGCCCTTAAGGTTCGGACCCTGTATTATGTAGCATGAAGGGAGCTCAACACCAGCCTTTTCAGCAAGCTTCTTCGACTCAACGTCCATTATACTTGAAATTACTAATTTTCCCTCGCCGTCGTGCTTGGGCAAGCTAAGCTTTGAAATGTCAACAACATCTAACTCTACATCTATTCTAGCCTTCTCGAGCCTCTCTTTGAGATAAGCCTGCTCTTTTGTATCTAGAAGCTTATCGCACTCTTCTCTGTTCCTAAATTCGGCGCAACCTAGGAAACCGATAGCTTCATCTACAATCTCGTCGTTCGCAGTGTTTTTAATTCCCTTCTCCAAAGCCTCATAGATATGTAATTTGGCCTTGCAGTCTGTGTGTGGGGCAAGAATCACCCTCTTGGCTTTGTTTTTAAGGATATACTCTATGAGTTTTCTGTCAGTAGTGACTCTTCCGCCTGCGTTTCTCCAGATTTCGACCTTTCCATATTTCTTGTTTCGGATGTATTTCTCATCGAGGTACTCGTTAAGCCTCGGGTCCATACAGGATATTACAAGCGTGTCCATTCGGTCACCTCCGCTTGAAACAATCAGCTTCAGGGCTCAGATTCTGCCTATAGCGATGGTGGGTTCATCTCGAATCCGATCAAGCCAGGGTAGGTAATTTAACTCTGCTGTTTTGATTTATATAACTTTCTTTTCCTGGTATTTGCAACAATTCTCTTCAGACATCCTCCAGTTTGATGCCGAAATCGTCCTTGAGTCTCTTCCTGTCTATCAGCGTAGGAGAGCCGTCTATCAGCGACTCGTACTTCTTGTTCTTGGGGAAGAGGACGAATTCCTTGATGTCCTCCTCGCCGTAAAGTATTGTCACCAGCCTGTCGAAGCCTATCGCTATTCCTCCGTCTATCGGCGCGCCGTACCTGAGAGCCTCGAGCATGAATCCAAAGCTCCTCTCTATGCTCTCCTTGTTCATGCCTATCAGGCTGAGCACCTTTTCCTGCAGATCTGCGTCATTTATCCTTATGGAACCGCTTCCCAGCTCGGTGCCGTTCATAACTAGATCATATTGCCTGCTGAGCACCTTATCTGGCTCCTTTTCAAGGTATTTCTCAGTACCGAGTGTAGGTGCGCTGAACGGATTGTGTGCAGGCTTTAGCTTTCCTGTTACTTCGTCCTTCTCGAACATCGGAAAATGGTCGACCCAGAGTAGCTCGTACTCAGACCTGAACCTCCCTACCTTCCTTCCCAGCTCCCTCCTTATCTTGCCCATCACGTCAAGAAGGAGCTTTTCTGAGGTGTCAGAGCAGAGTATTATGATGTCTCCATCCTTTGCCCCAAGCCTTTCGAGAATCTCTTTGCAGGCATGCTCTCCTAGCGACTTGGCTATGCTCTCAGGATCGGATTCGATCCTCTTGTTCTTGACATATAGCCATGTCAACCCTTTCAGGCCGAGATTTTTGGCTAGCTCTATAGTCTTGAGCATGTAATTCTTGTCAAATGAGGCATCTTTCTGGCCGAACCTGGCGTCGAAGGAAGCTGCCTTTACCCTCCCTCCCGCGTCTATCACTCTCTTCAGGATGTTGTAGTCGCTCTTCTTGGCGAAATCAGTTATGTCAGCTATCTTGCTCTCAAACCTTAGGTCAGGCTTGTCAGAGCCGTAGTCGCGCATAGCGTCTTCATATTTCATGTGCT
Source organism: Microcaldota archaeon (assembly GCA_027328265.1). Lineage (GTDB taxonomy): Archaea > Micrarchaeota > Micrarchaeia > Micrarchaeales > CABMGC01 > JAJZIZ01. The sequence continues at coordinate 4,259 of DAHVVD010000020.1, read as the reverse complement.
TGAATGGGGTCTTAAGCTCCTTCCCGAGCGCTTCCTTGAAGACCTTCTTTATCATTCCCTCCATAAGCTCCTGTATGTACTTCTCGTCCTTGAAAGAGACCTCAACGTCTATCTGTGTGTGCTCCGGCTGCCTGTCCTCCCTCGGATCCTCGTCGCGGTATGCCCTTGCCATCTGGAAGTACCTGTCAAGTCCGCTCATCATGCAGAGTTGCTTGTAGATCTGCGGCGACTGCGGCAGCGAGTAGAACTTGCCATGATTTGTCCTTGAAGGCACGAGGAACGTTTTCGAACCGGTCTCATAGGTGTCCTTCACCAGTGTCGGCGTCTCGAGCTCTAAGAAGCCGTTGTCCCAGAAATACTTTCTAACCACCTTTGCCGCCTTGTCGCGGAACTCGACCTTCCTTATCATCTCCCTCCTTCGCAGGTCCAGGTACCTATATTGCATCCTGAGCTCCTCGTTGGCGAGGAACTTCTTCTTCTCCTCTATCAACTCAAAAGGAGGGACCTTAGACTGGCTTATAATCGAGAGTTTGGCAACATAAATCTCGACTCTGCCGGTAGGGTTTGTCTTGTCTACAGTGTCTTCCTCCCTTTTCCTGACCTCTCCTTCCACATGCAATACGTACTCTTTGCCGACTTTCTCAGCATCCTTGAGTATCCTGCCCTCAAAGACAAGCTGGGTTATGCCATACCTGTCGGCTAGGTCTATGAAGAGCTTGCCGCCATGGTCGCGCTTGTATCTGCACCAGCCATACAACCCGATATTCTTGCCTATATGGCCATCATTGATCGCTCCGCAGTTAAAAATCTCCATATACTATCCTGAAAGTATTTCGTTAAGTCTTTCTGATACCATCCTCGGATGAACCTTATATTTCTTTGTTATCTGGCCTACTATGAAGTTGGCTGCCTTCGGATTCTTCTTGTACTCCTCCAGTATGCTTGGATTCTTCTTTATGACCTCCCTTATCTCTTTGTCGATTGTCTTATTGTCGACCGCATCCCCAGCAGCTTCGACTTGCTCGCCTTTATACAGCTTCGAAAGAGTCTCTTTGTCAGGATAAACGCCCTTTTCGACTGCCAAGAGAAGCCTCTCAAGCCTCTCCTTCTTCATGTCGAGCATGTTGTATTTGCTTAGCAGCTCTACAGAAGCTATGATCGATTTCATGTCGTGCTTTTCCTTGGCGTGCTCTATCATCGAAAGGGCATCCTTGTTGAAGAGCACAAGTTCCTTTAACGTTTTGGCACTGACATTGTATCTGGCAGCGTATTCGCCAGCAAGCCTGCTTGCGAAGACCGGCTTTGCTAGCTCGATGCCCTTTGTGCTATATGTTGTAAGATCCGGCTCGTAGATGAAACCGTATTCCTCCTCGCTCTCCTTTTCCCTCGAGGCCTCGGTTGACATCTTGGCTTCATTGTAGGAGCGCGTCTCTGCGGCAATCTCCTGCCCTGCCTTCAACAGCTTTCCCTGTCTTTCCACTTCGTATCTCTCAGCATCGATTATGTTCTTTACCCCAGTGATGTTCTTTATCTCGACCCTGTTCCTGCCTAGGGAGATGTTAAGATCGACCTTGAACTCCTTCTCTATATCAACGCCAAGGTAGTAGAGTATGCTCTTCAGCTCCGTAAGAAATTCCCTAAGCTCCTCCTCGCTGGATATGTCTGGCTCGGTGACTATCTCGACCAGCGGCACGCCGGACCTGTTGAAGTCAAGGAGCGTGTAGTCCTCTTCCCTTATTATCTTAGCTGGGTCCTCCTCAAGCTGTATCCTCCTTATGCCAACCTTCTTCGAGTCGATTCCGAGGTATCCCTCCCTACCTATTGCGTCTTCCGTCTGCGTTATCTGGAAGGACTTGGGCAAGTCTGGATAGAAGTATACTTTCCTCACGAATGAGGTTGTATCCTGAGTCTTGCAGTTAAGGGCCTTGGCTATGCTTGCTCCGACTTCGAGAGCCTTTTCATTCAGCATAGGCTTTGCTCCTGGTAGGCCCATGCAGATAGGGCATATAGATGTGTTAGGCTCGCTCGCTTCTGTGCTGCAACTGCAGAATAGTTTCGTCTTGGTCGGCAGTGCTACATGTACCTCCAATCCTATTTTCATGATCACAACTCTCCCAAATTATACTTGAACCTGTATTCGAAATCCTTCTCCCACTTGCTTACCATATCCATAATCGCGTAATCGTTGAACTGGCTTGTTATGAGCTGAGCCCCTAAAGGCATTCCTTTCTCATATGCATATGGGAAGGAGATGTGCGGAAGGCCACATAGGTTCGCAGGTATTGTGAGCATGTCGCTTTTGTACATCTCCAGCGGAGTGAGGCTCTCAGCCTCTGCCATTTTAGGAGTAAGAATAGGCATCACCGGTGAGAGTATGAATCCCTCCTTGAGCAAGGCATTCATCTCGTCCAGTAAAAGGCTTCTGACCTTGAGAGCCTTCGAATAATATCTGTCTCTCACGCTTGCGCTCCTCACCATTGTTCCAAGCACTATCCTCCTCTTCGATTCCTTGTGGAAGGCTTTCCTTGCCTTCGTGAAGAACTCATTGTAGTGCTCGTCGAACCTCTCGTTCCTGAGCCCATACTTGAAGCCGGTGTACTTCGCAAGGTTGGTAGAGCTTTCTGCCATGGCTATTATGTAATAGGCTGCTATTGCCTTCTCTGCAAGTCTTATCTCTCTGTTTTCTACATTGTATCCCATGTCCTTGAATTTCTCTACAAGCTTCTCGAAACTGCTCAGGATTTTCTCATCGACTCCTTTCGTGAACTGGTCTATTATGAAGACCTTCTTTTTGTCCTTGGCGGTGAACTTTGCGTCAGTGCATGTAGTGTCGTATTTATCGCTGCCTTTTACCTTGTCGAAGACTATTCTCACATCTTCAGCGCTGCGCGCCATCACGCCTATCTTGTCAAGTGAGTTTGCATAGTCTATCAATCCATATCTAGAGACTGCGCCGTAGGTTGGCGTAAACCCGACCACGCCGCAGAAGGCCGCAGGAGTGGCTATGGAACCACCAGTAGACTCTGATATAGCAACGTGATATTTGAGTATCGAGGTTGCTACTGCAGCCCCAGAACTGGATCCGCCAGCAACGTATCTCTCATCGAAGGGATTCTTGGCAGGCACCTCTGTATTTAGCCCGAAGCTACCGAAGCCGAACTCATCCATGTTTGTCTTTCCAAGGAACCCGAATCCAGAGTTGAGCATCCTCTCCACAGCGGTGGCGTTGAAAGGAGGAATGTAACCTTTCAGTATCCTTGACCCTGCCCTGCTCTCCACGCCATTAACGCAGATGTTGTCCTTAACGCTGAAGGGAAAGCCTCCTTCGGGGTTGCTGATTGTCAGGAATGCGTTGAGCCTCTTGTTTATTGGCTCAAGCTCCTTCACCAGCTTTGGATAATAACTTTCAGGAATGTCCTTGCCTTCGAATTCCCCTATGCTGCTCATACCTTCGGCCCCACGACATAGAATCTGTAGGTCTTTGTGTTCTTTAGAATTCCTTCGACGTTACCGAACTGCTCTGCCTTATCTTCTCTTAATTTCTCTGACACATTTATAGGGTGATACGCCACTTCGGTGCCTTTGGTATCCACGTTCTCCAGAATGTCAAAATAGGCAACCACCTCTTCTATATCCTTCTTTATGTCCTTTTGCTCCTTCTCGCTCAGCTCAAGCCTGCATATTTTTAGCAACCTGCTGAGCTCCTTCTCTTCCATGAATAGAGGTTACTTTCGAATCTTTTTATAGGTTATGTATGGAGCCGTCGTGACATCCTCCCACCCGTAAACGGTGTGGGCTTCCTCTGCGTTCATGCAATCACTGCATCCCGCAGAGGATGTGTTTTATCGGTTCTCAGCTCTTCGATGCGGTTTTTCGATTCCTGTTGAATCGCAGAGGCCATATCTCCCTGAGCGTAACTTTCCCTCTGTCCGAGGGTAGTTGCTTTGTGCAATATGTTTATTGATGCGTTTATGTCCCTGTCCAAGGTAAGGCCGCAGATGTTGCAGTGGTAGATTCTGTCTTCAAGTGTCAGCCTCATTGTCTCTTTCTTTATGTAGTGACAATTGCTGCATTCTTGCGTTGTGTCCCTTGGATCTACCTTTATTACCTTCATACCGGCACTTTCAGCCTTGTATGAAAGCATGTTTATGAACCTGTTCCATGAAGCGTTATGGATTGATTGCGCAAGGCGATGATTCCTTACCATGTTCTGAATGTGAAGGTCTTCCACAGCAAATGAGGTGTATCTTGAATTTACC